>CAXHAW010000017.1:0-14002 GCA_964014525.1 uncultured bacterium | reverse complement strand
GGACAAACAGGTGAGCCGATTTCGCCTGCCAGCTTGCCTTCGCGGGTTGAAGGCAGCCCATGAAAACGCAGGCCTTAGCCCTCTTGATTCGCCTGGCGAGCCTCGCGCAGCATCGTGAGCTTGCGCCGGATTTCGTCCATTTCGCGGTTGTCTGATTCAATCTTCTTCTGAAGGTCGGCCATGATTGAAGCAGCCCCCTTTCCGGTGAAGATGCCCATGTTGTTCTCGTACTGGGCGACGCGCTTTCTCAAGCGGTCCATTTTGTCGCGCATCATGCGCTCCTCCTTACGGGCCATGTGCTCAGCCCCCTCGCCTTTGACCAGGCTCTCCACCCTGTTTTTGTAAGCCTCCACGGAACGATCGCTGCGTTTGGCGCCCAATGCGTCATACTTGGAGTCCATGGCGGAACGGTAGCGCTCCACAATCTGCTCGAATGCGCGGCGGGGAACATGCCCGCTTTCGGCCCAGCGTGTTGAGAAGCCCTTGAGTGATTGTAAATCGTCCCCGTGCTTTCCCGATAACTCGAACGCCTCAATTTCACTGATGAGCGCCTCTTTCTTTTTGAGGTTCTCCTTGTGCTCTTTGTCCCGGTCTGCGAAGACGGCTTTTCTCGCCGTAAAGAAGGTGTCACATGCGCCTCTGAATTTTCTCCAGAGCCGGTTCTCATCCCGATGTCCTGCGGACCCGAGGTCCTTCCATTCTTTTTGAAGGGCAATAAGCCGATCTGAGGCCGGCTTCCAGTCTTTGCTCTCAGCCAACTCTCCCGCCTCTTTGGCGATCGCTTCTTTGCGCTCCTTGACCTTCTTTTCAGCGGCCCGGACGTCGGCAAACGTGGCGTCGCGCTTCTGAAAGAAAAGGTCGCACACGCCGCGGAACTGCTCCCAGACCTCTTGGTCATCCTTTCGGCCAGCGAATCCGGCCACTTTCCATCGCTTCTGGACGTCTTTTACTTTTTCAGCCCGGGCTGGCCATTCCGAAGCGTCAGTTACCTCTTCTTCGAGCAAGGCCCGCACCTCCTCAACCAGAGCCTGCTTGGCCTCCAGGTTCTTTTGGAATCCTTCTCTGATCGAGTCGTAGTGGGCCTTGACCGAATCAAGTGCAGCACGGGTGTGACCGAAGAAAGTATCCGCCAATTCTTGGTAGGTCTCTCTGGGGCTGGGCCCTATGTCGAACCAAGCCTTCATGTAGCTTCGAGCGAGCATTTCCTTTTCCTTAAAGTCGCTTACCCCTTCGAGCTGAGAAGACTGCTCAAGCAGCGCCTCCTTTTTCTTCAGGTTCACTTGCAGGTCGTGGTCCTGAAGTTGCTTGTAGATGTTGACGTTGTAGAAAAACTCGTCGCGGAGCCGATGCCAATGGTCATGGAGTTCTCGGTACTGATCGCCGGGCACATTGCCCACCGCATTCCATTCTTCGGTCAATGTGTTGAAGGCGTCGAACATTTTGCCGATGTGCTCTTCGTTGGCGACCAAGTCCGTCAGTTTGCCCAGAATGACTTGCTTCTTTTCGAGGTTGGCACGCTGTTCAGTTGCCACCTTTTCCTTCCAAGCCTTTTCGCGTTCGCGAAAGGCTTTGTACATCTCGTCGTTGCGTTGGTCTTCTTCGTCTGGGGTATACTCGAATCGGATGGGCTCTTCTCCCGGTTCTGGTGCCGGTCGCTCTTCTTTGTCCCAAGCTTCAAGCTGGATTTTGACATCTTTTTCCCGCGCATCGCGGTACACCTCAAATGCTGTGCGCACTTCAACGCGGACGGCTTCGATTTCCGGGTTGTCTAGCAACGCGACTATGCGCTGGTTGATCTCGGCTTTCATGGCGGTTCGTTTGGGCTTCGACGGGCGTTCCCGGCGAGGGATGGGTCAATATGGTGTCTTCTTCCGTGCGTAGCTTGGCACGGTTAGGTTTGATGAAGGAAGTCTCCTCGAAGATACGAAATTGGTGCGCCCGTGCTGAGCGCTCTCCCGCACAGGTGCTGAGGAAGTTGGCGGGGTGGGACTTTGGGCCCGAGGCCGAGGCGGAGTTGGAGGCCCTCGTAAAGGATGGGTATGTTAGCGCCGAAAGGTTTGCGGAGGCCTTCATTCACGACCATGTTCTGCTCAAAAATTGGGGGCCGGCGAAGGTGTGGGCGGCTCTGCGACAAGTCCATGCCATTGATTCTGCGGTCATCAGCGCGGGCATGCACGCCTTGGGAGAGGACGAGATAACGGCGGCTGCAGAGCGGGCATTGAATGGGTGGCAGAAAATTCGCCGGGACGCCCCTGCTGATAAGGCCATTGCCGCTCTTTTGCGGAAGGGCTTCTCATTGGACTGTGCCCGTCGTGCCTTGGACGCACTGGATGCCGACTAACTTTGACCCTCCATGCTCACCGCAGACCAAATCCAAAATTCCCGCGACCGCGTTGAGGCCCTGAAGGGATACCTCGCCATTGAGCGGAAGCGAATTGACATCCTCGAAGACGAAAAGTTGACGCAGGACCCCGAATTTTGGACCAACGCGAAGGAGGCTGAAAAGGTGATGCGTCGCATGCGGGGCAAGAAGGCATGGATCGAACAATACGAGTCTGCGGAGACGGCCGTGGAGGACCTTCAGGTGCTGTTCGAGTTCTTCAAGGAAGGAGAGAGCACGCAGGAGGAAGTCCAGGCTCAGCATCTCGACTTGGTTGAGAAAATCGAGGCGCTGGAGTTCAAGCAGATGCTCTCAGATGAGGCAGACGGCCTCAACGCAGTGGTTCAGATTACGGCTGGAGCCGGAGGAACCGAGTCCTGTGACTGGGCAGGCATGCTGTTGCGCATGTACACGATGTATGCCGACAAGGCTGGGTTCAAGGTCAAGGAGATCGACCGCCAGGACGGAGATGTAGCAGGCATCAAGCAAGTCACGATGGAGGTCGACGGCGACTATGCCTTTGGTATGCTCAAGGGAGAAAATGGGGTCCACCGTTTGGTGCGGATCAGCCCATACGATTCACAGGCACGACGTCACACCTCCTTTGTCTCGGTATACGTCTACCCGCTTGTGGATGACAGCATTGAGATTGAGGTCAATGGAGCGGACATCACTTGGGACACGTTCCGGTCTGGAGGTGCGGGGGGTCAGAACGTAAACAAAGTCGAGACCGGAGTTCGCCTTCGCCACAAACCGACGGGCATCATCATCGACAACACCGAGACCCGATCGCAGTTGGGCAACAAGGAGAAGGCCATCCAATTGCTGAAGTCCCAGTTGTATGAGATGGAAATGGCCAAGAGAAACGAAGCCCGTGCCGAAATCGAGGCAGGAAAGAAGAAAATCGAGTGGGGTTCCCAGATTCGCTCCTATGTGCTCCAACCATATAAAATGGTGAAGGACGTGCGTTCTAGCTACGAGACCTCCAACACTGACGCCGTGCTCAATGGCGATTTAGAAGCCATGCTCAAGGCCAACTTGATGCATGCGGCATCGGAGCGGTCGGCCAGTGAAGCTTGATGGTTCAACCCAAGACAACATGAACACCCGAATTGAAAAGGACACGCTTGGAGAAGTCGCGGTTCCCGCAGACCAATACTGGGGGGCCCAGACAGAACGCAGCAGACACAATTTCCCCATCGGCCCTGTTGGCAGCATGCCCATCGAGTTGGTGCATGCGTTCGGCCATCTCAAAATGGCCGCTGCCAAAGCCAACTGCGAAGCTGGTGTTCTGACAGAAGCCAAACGAGACCTGATTATTCGGGTGTGCGAGGAAATCATCGGAGGGGATCTCGACCATTGTTTTCCCCTGGTTGTCTGGCAAACGGGGTCGGGCACGCAATCCAACATGAACGTCAATGAGGTCATCGCCAACCGCGCCCACGTGTTGGATGGAGGCACACTTGGCGAGGGCGATCGTCCCGTGCATCCCAACGATGATGCCAACAAATCACAGAGTTCCAACGACACCTTTCCAACGGCCATGCACATTGCGGCCTATGATCGCATCGTCCGAACCACCATTCCCGGGGTAGAACGACTTCGAGATTCGCTGGCCAACAAGGCCAACGAAATGTCCGAGGTGGTCAAGATTGGAAGGACCCACCTGATGGACGCCACACCGTTGACCCTTGGACAGGAATTCGGGGGCTATGTGGCCCAGCTTGACCACGGCCTTCGGGCGTTGCGTTCGACCCTTGGACACCTCGCTGAACTGGCCCTCGGGGGCACAGCGGTCGGAACGGGGCTCAACACCCCAGACGGTTATTCTGAGCGGGTGGCAGCGCACATGGCGGATTCGACGGGTCACCCCTTCATCACTGCCCCCAATAAATTCGAGGCCCTCGCCGCACACGATGCGGTGGTCGAAGCCCATGGCGCCCTCAAACAAGTCGCGGTGAGCTGCAACAAGATTGCCCACGACATCCGAATGATGGGCAGTGGCCCCCGCAGCGGCGTTGGCGAGCTGGCCCTCCCTGCCAACGAGCCGGGGTCGAGCATCATGCCGGGCAAAGTCAATCCCACGCAAGCAGAGGCGCTGACGATGGTGTGCGCCCAAGTGATGGGCAATGATGTGGCCATCACCATCGGCGGAACCCAGGGGCACTTCGAACTCAACGTCTTCAAGCCGATGATGGCGAGGAATGTCTTGGAGTCTGCTCGATTGCTCGGCGAAGCTTGCGCCTCTTTTGCCGAGCGTTGCGTGGATGGAATCCAGCCCAACAGGGCGCGAATCGACCAACTCGTAGGTGACAGCCTCATGCTGGTGACGGCGCTGAACACACACATCGGCTACTACAAGGCGGCTGAGATTGCACAGAAGGCCCACGTGGAGGGCACGACGCTGAAGTCAGCAGCCTTGTCTCTCGGCTACCTTACGGATGCCCAGTATGACCAATGGGTGGTGCCGGCCCAAATGACAGGAAAGAGATGAAGCAAACCATCCGGCTTAGGTTCGGGTGGGGTTGGCGCTGGGCAGGCATCATCCTGTGCGCCTTGTTTCTTGTCGATTGCTCTCCTCACCGCAATGTGCACCGCTCGAAACGCAAAAAGAGGCCAAAGTGCAAGACCTGTCCGACCTTTTCGGAGTGGAGGCCCTCTGATGAAGGACTACCTTTGCCGCAGCTGAATCACAAGAGCACTGCGACATGGCGCTACACGACCACACCTATGCCGTTATCATGGCCGGCGGCGTCGGATCCCGCTTCTGGCCGATGAGCCGAGCGGGCCGCCCGAAGCAGTTCTTGGACATCTTGGACCGCGGCCGGACCCTCATCCAAATGACAGTCGATCGATTGGAGCCCATGGTGCCCATAGATCGGATTTACGTTGTAACCAACGCCCGCTACAAGGCGGATATTTTGGAGCAACTCCCAGGGATACGCGAAGACCAGGTGCTGTGCGAGCCTTTCATGCGGAACACCGCGCCTTGTCTGGCATACGCTGCCCAGCGCATCGTCCAACGGGACCCAGAGGCCACCATGGTCGTGGCCCCAGCGGACCATTTGATTGAGGATGAAGGTGGTTTTCGCGACATCCTGTCGGTTGCCATTCGCAGGGCGTCCCAGACGAATCAGCTCATCACACTGGGCATTACCCCAACCCGTCCCGATACCGGTTATGGTTACATCCAGTTTGAAGACCTTCCGGATGCTGACGACCCCCGCCTCAGACAGGTGCGCACCTTCACGGAGAAGCCCAATCGCGAATTGGCAGAGCAGTTTCTTAGTTCCGGAGACTTCTGCTGGAATGCCGGCATCTTCATTTGGTCGGTTCAGGCCATTCTCGACCGTTTCGAGGAACAGATGCCAGACCTCCACGCCCTGTTCGAAGAGCGCAAGTCTGATCTGGGAACAGAGGCCGAAGAGGAGGCCATTCTCGCCATATACGGGGCGGCCGACAACATCAGCATCGATTACGGCATCATGGAGAAGGCGCCGAGCGTGGGGGTCGTACTCGGAGACTATGGTTGGAGCGATCTGGGCACTTGGGGGTCACTTTATGATACGCTCGAAAAGGAGGGAGATGCGCACGCAAATTCTGGTGCGACACTGATCACGGAAGATTCGAAGGGGCTCATGGTGGCTGCGGAGGGCCGCAAGCTCATTGTGGCAAAGGGCCTTGAGGACTTCATCGTGGTCGACACCCAAGACGCCCTGCTCATCTGTCCGCGAAATGAAGAGCAGTGGGTCAAGCAGATGGTTTCTCGCCTGAAGGCGGACAAGGGAGAGCCTCTCGTTTAAACCCCTTGGTTTCGGTGTGGGCCAATGCCATTGGGCCAATCGCATGTGCGACCCATCACCTGCGTACCTTCGTCCAGACGGCATGGGTATCCTATTCCACATTGGTCGCTATTTCTCATTCATGGCCTCGGCCCTGCGCCCGCCACAGAAGGGTCGGGTCTTTGCTCAGGCCACAGTGGTCGAGTTAGAGGCCATTGGGGTCCAAAGTGTGGGAATTGTAGCTTTATTGAGCCTTTTCATGGGGGCAGTGATTGCCATCCAAACGGCTCACCAGGTAGGGGGGTGGGTCCCAGCCTACACCGTTGGGTTCACTGTTCGCCAAACGATGATTCTCGAATTTGCGCCCACCATTATACCGGTCATTCTTTCTGGAAAGGTGGGGTCCAACATTGCGTCCCAGATCGGAACGATGCAGGTCACCGAACAGATCGACGCTTTAGAGGTGATGGGGGTAAGGAGCATTTCTTACCTCGTATTGCCCAAGCTGTTGGCGGCCCTGCTCATTTTCCCTTTTCTCGTGATCATCGCGATGGTCTTGGGCATTGGCGCTGGCGCTTTCATGTGTGAAACAGCAGAGTTGAGTTCATACGCCGATTACGAGTACGGCATACAAGTTGACTTCAAGACGTTTGATGTCATTTATGCCTTGATCAAGACCTGTGTCTTTGCCCTTATCATCACGAGTGTGAGCGCTTACCACGGGTATTTCACTTCTGGCGGGGCCCGTGAGGTGGGGCGATCTAGCACCAAAGCTGTGGTGTACAGCGTGGTCATCGTGATGGTGGCCAACTTGGTCATCACCCAATTGTTGCTGACATGATTCGGGTGCGAGGCGTCCAAAAAGCCTTTGCCGACAAGGCCGTGCTTCAAGGGATTGATGCGGATTTGCACCCGGGCCAAGTCAACTTCATCATAGGCAGGAGCGGTTCAGGCAAGTCCGTCCTGACCAAGTGCATTGTGGGCCTCCTTGAGGTCGATTCCGGCAGTGTTCATTACGGAGACATTGCCTTTTCTGTATTGGGCCGGAAGCAGCGTGAACAGGTCCGGCGCCAAATCGGAATGCTCTTCCAAGGCGGTGCCCTCTTTGATTCGATGACGGTGTTGGACAACGTGGAGTTTCCACTTCGGATGTTCAGCGACATGTCGGCACAGGAGCGCAGAGATCGGGCCATGGAGTGTTTGAATCGCGTGGAATTAGAAGGGGCAGAACACCGATTTCCCGCTGAGGTTTCTGGAGGAATGCAAAAGCGGGTGGCCCTGGCAAGGGCCATAGTTGGAAGGCCCCGATATCTCTTTTGTGATGAGCCAAACTCTGGACTGGATCCACAAACGGCGATCGTTATTGACAATCTGATACGGGACCTCACCCAAGAGTATGGCACGACCACGGTGGTCATCTCCCACGACATGAACAGCGTGATCGAGATAGGAGACAACATCCACTTCCTTCACGAGGGCCGCGTCGCCTGGCATGGAGACCGAAAAGGCATTTTGGACAGCGGGGTTTCCTCTTTGGACTCCTTTGTCTACGCATCGGACCTGATGAAAGACATCCGCAACCGGTTGCGGAAATCATGAACGGCCGCGGTCACATCCCCTTTTCTATGCCGCGCCTGACTGAGGAGGAGATGCGGTCCCGGTTGGACAAGATGTACGCCCACATGGAACAGAGGCGCAGTGTGCGGCATTTCAGCACCGACCCAGTCCCAATTGGCCTATTGGAGCGGGCCGTGCAGATTGCGGGGACGGCCCCGAGCGGGGCCCACAAGCAACCTTGGTCATTTTGCATTGTGACCGATTCGGACCTTCGAAAGCGGATTCGGGTGGCTGTTGAGGAGGAGGAGCACAGGAGTTACCATGGGCGCATGTCGGAGAGGTGGTTGGAGGACTTGGCGCCCATAGGCACCGACCACACCAAGCCCTTTATAGAGGAGGCTCCGGCCCTGATCATCGTATTTCGACAGGTCCACGAGCAAGACGAGGAGGGCGGCAGGCGCCACCCCAACTATTATGTTCAGGAAAGCTGTGGTATCGCCGTTGGCTTTTTGCTCGCGGCATTGCATGAGGCAGGGTTGGTGGCCTTGACACACACCCCTTCTCCCATGGGTTTTCTCGCAGGGTTACTAAGTCGGCCTGAAAATGAGCGCGCCTTCCTCAATATTCCTGTTGGCTGGCCCTCGACTGACGCCACTGTTCCCAAACTTTTACGCAAACCGTTGAACGAAATTATGTTTCATTACGGGCATGAGGGCGGACGCGGATAGGTCCAAGTCGCTCATTTAAAGCAGATTGAGGTTCCTCAACACAAAACAAGTGAGGAAGTTTTTTAATGGGCAACCAAGATGGCTGTGTCACTTGGAAAGCACGCGTTTACTTTGCATCGCATTCGCAACAACGCACACTATGTCTGATATCCGCGAAAAAGTGACCGCCATCATCGTCGACAAGCTCGGCGTAGATGCATCCGAAGTGAACGACGAGGCTGGATTCACCAACGATCTCGGGGCGGACTCCCTCGATACCGTTGAGTTGATCATGGAATTCGAAAAGGAATTCAATATCGCCATCCCGGACGACCAAGCTGAGAAGATCGGCACGGTCGGACAAGCCATCGAGTACATCGAGAACGCGAAGTAAGCCCTGCATGGAGCTCAACCGTGTCGTCATCACGGGAATGGGTTGCCTGACCCCGTTGGGCAAGGACGTTCCCTCCTTCTTTGATTCCCTGAAGAAAGGCGTCAGTGGAGCGGGCCCCATTACCCGTTTCGACGCCTCCAAATTCAAGACCCAGTTCGCTTGCGAAGTGAAGGATTGGGATGTGGCCGATCATTTCGATCGAAAGGAGGCCCGAAAGTTGGACCCCTACGCACAATATGGAATCGTGGCGGCCCGTCAGGCTGTTGCTGATTCTGGGTTGATCGAAGCTGAAGCCGATGCCGATAGAATTGGTGTCATTTTCGGCAGTGGCATAGGGGGAATCCTGACCTTCCAAAAGGAGATCATGGAGTTCTACCAAGGAGACGGCACCCCTCGTTTCAATCCGTTTTTCATCCCGAAGATGATTGGTGATATCGCCGCCGGTCACATCAGCATGGAATATGGGTTCCGAGGTCCGAACTACGCCTGTGTTTCAGCCTGTGCTAGTGCAACCAATGCCATCATTGACGCTTTCAATGCCATTCGTTACGGCAAGGCGGACGCGATGGTGACGGGTGGCGCGGAGGCTGCCGTGGTAGAGGCTGGAATTGGGGGTTTCAGCGCCATGAAGGCGCTTTCCACCCGAAATGATGACCCGGCCACGGCTTCTCGGCCCTTTGACGTGGACCGTGATGGCTTCGTTCTTGGTGAAGGGGCCGGGGCTCTTGTTCTCGAGTCTCTAAAGCACGCCCAAGCCCGCGGGGCCAACATCATCTGCGAGGTGATGGGAGGCGGGGCAGCTGCAGACGCACACCACCTCACCGCACCACATCCTGAGGGTCTGGGGGCCCGGACTGTGATGCGGGCTGCTTTGGCCGACGCGGGCATGGCTCCGGACGAACTCGATTATGTCAATGTGCATGGCACCTCGACTCCACTTGGAGACCTCGCTGAGGTGAAGGCCATCGAAGAGGTGTTTGGGCCCCATGCCGAGTCGCTCAGTATTTCCAGCACCAAGTCTATGACGGGCCACCTTCTCGGCGCGGCTGGAGCCATTGAGACCTTGGCATGCGTCATGGCAGTGACTCAAGATGTGGTTCCCCCAACCATCAATTCATTCAATGTTGACCCCGCGTTGAATCAGAAGTTGGACTACACATTCAATGTAAAGCGCAAGCGCACCGTTCGTGCCGCCTTGTCCAATACGTTTGGCTTCGGCGGACACAACGCTTCGGTGATCGTCCGCAAATTCCAATGATTTTTCTCGGCAGGACCTCTCGGAATGCACGCATCCGGAGATTCATCCGCCGCCATTTCGCTGTTCGCGCCCAATCTCTGGCACCCTATGAAGAGGCGCTGAGGCATTCGAGTTCGGTGGCTTGCCAGCGCGATGGATTGCCAAGCAATGAAAGGCTGGAGTTTCTGGGAGATGCTGTCTTGGATATGATTGTGGTAGACATGTTGTTTTCCAAGTTTCCTCAGGGCGATGAGGGAGAGATGACACGCATGAAATCCCGCCTTGTCAGCCGTGAATCGCTGAATTTACTCGGACAGGAAATAGGGGTAGAACACCTGCTGGATGCCCAGACCGGTCGCGGGGCAGTGCATGCATCCCTCCGAGGAAATGCAATGGAAGCACTCGTTGGGGCCGTATACCTTGACAGGGGGTTTACTAAGACCCAAAAAGGCGTCTTGAAATTGCTGAAGCGGTTTGACCTCGACGAGCGCATCCAGGCCCGGGTTGATTTCAAGAGCAAGCTTCACGAATGGGGCCAGAAAAGAAAGCGCCGTGTCGAATTCAAGGTGGTGAGGGAGTTCAAGCGCGATGGCGAACAGCGGTACCAGATGCAGGTCCGGGTTGGGGGCAAGGTGATGGGGACCGCAGATGGTCCATCTAAAAAGACGGCCGAGCAAGCCGCTGCGCGCGTGGCCTGCGGTCATATCTTCGGCGAAGATTGAGGACTCAGTCAGTTGTCCTGATCGCATCCTATGGCCACAACCCTTCGACTCGATATCGAGGAAGAGGATTTGCCCTTCGACTTTCTGGGGGTGAGTTGTGCCGATGCGGGTCATCGCTTCTGCTGGAACCTCAATCGAAATTTGGGCACGCGGCTCACCTTCCATAGTGAATTGGAGGTGGTCCACAAGAAGCGACCGCCGACAAGACATTGCGTCTGGAGGCATGAGGATGAACTCGGAGGATGGTCTTTCGATGTCGTCTGGAACAGGTCGCCGGAGGGGGCAATGATCCCCAACCTCGTCCATTTTGACTACCTGCTGCGCATCGAGTCAATCATCGGTGAGCAAGCAGAGGAGTTGATGGACGCCCTGCGCTCCATGCGCCGTGTGGCCGCATGCTTCCCTGTGGAGTCGGCGAGCGTTCAGGGCCATGAGGTGTTGCACTATGAATGAATCAAACGCATTGTTGATGTCGCAGAAATTCACCAAAATCGTTGCCACAGTGGGCCCAGCCAGCACCTCTCCTGAGATGCTTGAAGGCCTCATCCTAGAAGGGGTCAACGTCATCCGGCTTAATTTTTCCCATGGGGATCATGCCACACACGCCATCACTGTCGAAAGGGTGCGTGCAATCGATGCCAAGTTGGGCACGCATACGGCGCTTCTGGCCGATATGCAGGGGCCAAAACTGCGGGTTGGGATGATGGAAGACGGTTCCGAACTCGTCAAAGGGAACGTGCTCACCATTAAAGTGGGTGAAGGCACGGGCAACGCGGATGTCGCGTGGACCCATTACGACAAGTTTGCTGAAGATGTCGAGCCGGGGGAGCCGGTGCTTCTGGACGATGGGAAATTGCGTCTGCATGTGCAGAGCACCAATGGAACCGATACCGTGACATGCGTGGTCGAGCACGGTGGCGTGCTCAACTCCAGAAAGGGCTTGAATCTGCCTTCTACGGACATCAGCCTGCCCAGTCTTACCGCCAAGGATCGGGCCGACCTTGACTTCGCTCTTGGCCTCGGTGTGGATTGGATTGGACTCAGTTTTGTGCGTTCTTCAGCAGATGTGGTCGATCTGCGGAATCGCATCCAGGAAGCCAAGAGCCACGCCCGGATCGTTGCCAAGATTGAAAAGCCGGAGGCCGTTGAGGACTTGGAGGCCATTGTGGCCGCCACGGACGCCATCATGATTGCAAGGGGTGACCTTGGTGTCGAGGTGCCGATGGAGCAAGTCCCGATGATCCAAAAGCGGACGATCGAGATGTGCCAGCGCAAGGGAAAACCCGTCATTGTGGCCACCCAAATGATGGAGTCCATGGTGGACAACATCGCCCCCACGCGGGCCGAGGTCACGGATGTGGCCAATGCCGTCTTGGATGGCGCGGACGCGGTGATGCTCAGTGGTGAGACTTCCGTTGGCAAGCACCCGATTGAGGTCATCAAGGCCATGCGCTCCATTGTGACCGAAATCGAAAAGGAATCGCGCATTTACTACACGCACCGCGAGCCAGATGAGATTCGTCCCGAACGTCAGGTGACGGATGCGATTTGTTACAATGCTTGCGCGCTTGCCCAGCGCGTTGGTGCCAAGGCCATTGTGACGATGACCTTCAGCGGCTACACGGCCTACAAGGTGGCCAGCCAGCGGCCGAAGGCGACCATCCATGTGTTCACGGGAAACAAGAGCATATTGGGCCAGTTGGCCTTGTGCTGGGGCGTGGTGGCGCACCTCTATGACAAGATGATTTCCACGGACCACACCATTTCGGACGTGAAGACCATACTTCAAAGGGAGTCAGCCGTCGCGGATGGAGACCGCATCATCCACGTGGCAAGCATGCCCATTGCAGAAGCTGGTATGTCCAACATGTTAAAGGTCAGTCAAATCTGATCCGTCCAACCCGGATGGGTCCGGGTTATCTTCGCGCGACCGGCTGCGGACATGTTTCCCGCAGTTCGACAGCATGCCATGATCCGACGTTTCCCTGAACGAGGCCCCCTGAACCTGCCTGCCATCGCCGATGAGGTGATGAAGCAGTGGGATGAGAGCGACGTGTTCCAGCGCAGTGTGAACGCCCGTTCCGAAGACCGCCGGTTCGTGTTTTTCGAGGGACCGCCCTCGGCCAATGGCAAGCCCGGCATTCACCACGTGATGGCGCGGGCCCTCAAGGATTTGTTTTGTAGGTATCGAACGCTCAAGGGAGAGCGGGTGGAGCGCAAGGCGGGCTGGGACACCCATGGCCTGCCCGTGGAACTCGGTGTGGAGAAGGCCTTGGGCATCACCAAGGAGGACATTGGCTCCTCCATTTCCGTGGAGGAATACAACACGGCCTGCCGAGAATCGGTCATGCGGTACACGGCCGAATGGAATGACCTGACCCGTCGCATGGGCTACTGGGTCGACATGGAGTCGCCTTACGTCACCTACGAGCCAAAGTACATGGAGTCCGTGTGGTGGCTTCTGTCCCAGATGTACAACAAGGGACTGCTCTACAAGGGCTATACCATTCAGCCATATAGCCCCAAGGCCGGCACCGGCCTCAGCAGCCACGAGCTCAACCAACCTGGCGCCTATCGGGACGTGACCGACACCACTGTGGTGGCGCAGTTCCGCTTGCTCCCAGCCAGCGCGGATCGCTTGCGCGGCATGATTGGATCTGGGGCCGATGGGCTTCCTCTGGACCTGCTTGCTTGGACGACGACACCGTGGACCTTGCCTTCCAACACGGCCCTGACCATCGGCGAAAAAATAGAGTATCACGTGGTCAAGACGGCCAACCGCTACACGGGTGAGGCTGGTGTGGTCGTGCTTGCCGCCGCTTTGTTTGCCAAGCATTTTGGGGGCAAGAAGGCGCCAGAATCAGAGGTGCTCGCCACGGTTAAGGGGGCCGATCTAGTCGGCCTGCGATACGAGCAATTGATCGATTGGGCCCTGCCGATGGAGCATCCCGATCAGGCGTTTCAGGTGATTCCGGGAGATTTCGTGACCACGGAGGACGGCACGGGCATCGTGCACACGGCACCGACGTTCGGTGCGGATGACGCTCGCGTTGCACAAGCTGCTGGCGTTCCACCGTTGTTGGTGGACGACGGTCAGGGACACGGTGTGCCGCTGGTCGACCTGCAGGGACGGTTGAGGCCGGAATGCGGAGCGCTTGCAGGCCGTTACGTGAAGCAGGAGTATCACGATGGTGATGCGCCAGAGAAGTCGGTGGACGTGGAG
>CAXHAW010000016.1:0-14374 GCA_964014525.1 uncultured bacterium | reverse complement strand
GTATAATACAGTTTGGCTCCGCTCCAAGCCTTGGTCTCCAACTTGCTTCTCAGGGAGGCAATCATGGTGTTGCAGGTGTCCCGTCTGTCGGTTGTGGGGTGGCGGTCCATGAAGAGCTGGAGGTCGTCCATTGCAGTCCGGGTGTCGCTTTGGTCCAGATTTGATTCTGGAGACAACCGGTAGCTGCACAAGGCGGCTTGGTATTCTGCTTCCTCAGCACGGTTGGAATTCGGAAAGGTCTTGGCAAAATTCCGCATGGAATAGCGGGCCATGTACCAATCTTGGATGCAGAGGTTGGCTTGTGCATACATGAAATAGACGTCTTCCATGCGCTTTGTTCCTCGGAAGAGACCGATTAACTCTTGCAACAGAGGAAGCGCTTGCATGCATCGATCGTCGGCAAAGTAGGTTTGGGCCCGGGTCCATTTGAGTTCGGGGTCGGTGCTCTTCAGCACCTTCTGATAGTCGCCACACCCCACAACCATGGCGCTGGTGATCAACAAGAGGAAACCGAACGCAATGCCGGTGCGGAAAGGATGCAATCGCAACATCACGGCGAAAATAGAGGGCGCTTGAGGACTCCGGAGGACGTTTTGCACCACTAAGTGCCAACACTTGTTGCACAATGGGAGTCTGCCAATCTTGCTTTCAATACCTTCGCCCTCTCGATTTCTTTACGGAACACCTACGTTTTGGACATTTTCGATCGCATCCGCGGAAACCGCGGACCTCTTGGCCAACATGCCAAGGAAACCCATGGTTATTTCACCTTCCCGAAGCTCGAAGGGGATATATCCAATCGCATGATCTTCAGAGGAAAGGAGGTCTTGGTTTGGAGCATCAACAACTATTTGGGCCTCGCCAATCACCCGGACGTTCGCGCTGTGGATGCAGAGGCGGCAAAGGACTGGGGAATGGGCTATCCGATGGGCGCACGGATCATGAGCGGTCAGACGGCTTACCACGAAAAATTGGAGCAGAATCTGGCTGAGTTCATGCAGAAGGAGGATGCTTTCCTTCTGAACTATGGATACCAAGGCTGTCAGAGTGCGATTGAGGCCTTGGTCAGCCGTCATGATGTCATTGTTTACGACAGTGAAAGCCACGCTTGCATGATTGATGGTGTTAGACTGCACCAAGGCAAGCGCTTTGTGTTCAACCACAATGACATGGAGAGTTTTGTCAAGCAGCTCGACCGGGCTCGCAATTTGACGGAGCAGACTGGAGGCGGCATTTTGGTTGTCACTGAGGGCGTCTTCGGAATGGCGGGCGATCAGGGCAGGCTTGCCGACATTGTGAAATACAAGAAGGAATATGGTTTCCGTCTGTTCGTGGATGATGCGCACGGATTTGGAACCGTAGGGGAGAACGGCCGAGGAGCTGGCGATGAGCAGGGGGTTCACGACGAAATCGATGTGTACTTCGGAACGTTCGCCAAGGCCATGGCCACCATTGGTGCCTTTGTCACGGGTCCTCAGGATGTAATTGACTACCTCCGTTACAACATGCGGAGCCAGACGTTCGCCAAGTCGCTTCCCATGCCATTGGTCATAGGTGCCATCAAGCGTTTGGAAATGATGGCAACCCAGCCAGAACACAAGCAGAACCTGTGGACGGTGGCAAGCGCATTGCAAAAGGGGCTTCGTGAATCTGGCTTCGACATTGGGGCCACCAACAGCTGTGTGACCCCAGTGTTCCTTCAGGGGGGGCTTGGCGAGGCCACGAACCTCACCTTTGACCTTCGAGAGAACCATGGCATATTCTGTTCTATCGTGGTGTATCCGGTTGTACCCAAAGACGTCATCATGCTGCGGCTCATTCCCACAGCAATCCACACGTTGGAGGACGTGAAGTACACCATCGAAACCTTCAAGAAGGTTCAGGGTAGGCTCCAAGCTGGCGAATACGTCGGAGAGGGCATTACCAATTGGGCTTGACCACTTCTGAACTGTGGCCGTTCGTTGCTTTCTTGACTTGAGCTACGATGGCACTGCCTATCACGGTTGGCAACGCCAGCCTGAGTCCATTTCCGTGCAGCAAGTTTTGGAGGAGAGGTTGTCCAATCTATTGAACAAAGAAACCACTGTGGTAGGCTGTGGCCGGACAGATACGGGGGTTCATGCATCGTCTTATTTTGCTCATTTCGAGTGGATTGGTGAGTTTGGTCCTCGATTCTCTGATTGGGGGCAAGGGTGCTGGAAACTCAATGGAATGCTGCCGACAGACATCGGGGTTCGGCGCATTTTTGAGGTGAGCGAGAAGGACCACGCTCGATTCAGTGCGGCTGAAAGGGCATACACTTATTGGGTTCACACGGCAAAAGATCCATTTCTCCAAGGTCGGAGTGCCCGTGTCTACGAAGATCTCGACTTGGATGCAATGAACGCAGCGGCTGAAATGCTGGTTTTTCGTGGAGAATTTGATGCATTCCAAAAGACGGGCGGGGGCCAAAAGACGACCCTTTGCGATGTCCGTTTGGCGGAGTGGACACGCACTGAACCTTACCGCCTTCGGTTTGACATTTCAGCAGATCGGTTTTTGCGCAACATGGTCAGGGCCATTGTCGGCACCTTGCTCGAGATTGGCAAAGGCCGGATGGCGCCAGAGGCGATGGCGGAGGTGATTGCATCCAAAGACAGGGCGCGCGCTGGTACTTCTGCGCCTGCATGTGGTCTGTACCTTTCACGCGTGGATTATCCCTTCCTCGCTTGAGCGCTCCAGAAACCACAGGCACCATCTTTGATGGGAAGGTCTTGCGCCGGATTTTAGAGCAGGTTAGGCCGTATCGGTCGCGGTTTTTGTGGACCGGTGTCTTGGTGTTTTTGTTGGCGGTGCTCAGTTGGGTGCGGCCGTATTTGGCCCGGGTTGCCCTTGACGACCACATTGCCATCGGGGATGGCCCTGGATTGCTTCGTGTGTCCCTCATGGTGGTGGGGCTTATTGTGATTGAGGCCGTGCTCCAGTTCTGGCAGACCTATTGGGCGAACTGGGTGGCCCAGAGCGTCACGCTGGACCTTCGTTCCGCTGTGTTCGCCCATGTGTCGCGTTTCAAGCTCAAGTATTTTGATCAGACCCCGGTTGGCCAATTGGTCACCCGTCATATTGGAGACATAGACGGCATTGCAGATGTGTTCTCTAATGGATTGCTCAATGCGGTGGGCGACATCCTGCGCCTGATTGTGGTCATTGGTGCCATGCTGTGGATTGATCCAGTCCTCACGCTGATTGTGCTTTTGCCCATTCCGGTCCTCCTTGTGGCAACGCGCATTTTCCAAAAGGCCATCAAAAAGGCATTTGTCAGTGTCCGCAATGAGGTATCCCGCATCAATGTGTTTGTCCAAGAGCACGTGACGGGCATGAGCATCATCCAGGCGTTTGGTCGTGAGGATGCCGAACGGCAGAAGTTTTTGGTTCACAATGCGGCGCACCGCGCGGCGAACATTCGGTCCATCTGGGCATTCTCCATCTTCTTTCCCGTTGTGGAGATGCTGTCTGCCACCAGTGTCGCGTTGTTGCTTTGGCTCGGCGTGGAGGGTGTGGCCAATGGCGACATGACCTTGGGGGTTGTCCTGCAGTTCATTCTGTATGTCTTCATGCTCTACCGTCCCATCCGGCAGCTTGCCGACCGATTCAATGTGCTGCAGATGGGCATTGTCAATGCAAACCGGGTGTTTCATCTGTTGGACCTCGATGAACGCATGCCCGAGCCAGAGGCGAATTTGGATGAGTCGAAATCGCCGGGTCTTCGCGGTCACATCGTCTTTGAAGACGTGTGGTTTGCCTACAACGATGAGGATTGGGTTTTGAAGGGGGTGAGCTTTGAAGTCAAGGCTGGACAATGCGTCGCCTTTGTGGGGGCAACAGGTGCAGGTAAGTCGAGCATTGTTAACCTTCTCAGCCGGCTTTATGAATTTCAGAAGGGGAGAATCACCATTGATGGTGAGGACATCCGAACGGTTTCCTTGGACCGGCTGCGCTCCTCCATTGGCGTGGTATTGCAGGATGTGTTTCTCTTTACGGGGTCATTGGAGGACAACATTACACTGTATGACCCGGGCATTTCTCGCGATCGGGTAGAGGAGGCGGTGGATGCGGTTGGGGTGAGGGGCCTCGTGAATCAATTGCCGGGTGGATTGGCTTATGATGTCAAGGAGCGCGGTGTGATGCTCAGCACGGGGCAGCGGCAGTTGATTGCCTTTGTCCGGGCTTATGCTCAGCAGCCAGGCATTCTCATACTCGATGAAGCCACCAGCAGCATTGACCCTGAAAGTGAGCAGTTGATTCGTTCAGCGACCGAACGGTTGACCCGTGGGAGAACCAGTGTTTTGGTGGCGCATCGGCTGACGACAATTCGAGATGCGGACTGCATTATTTGTCTTGACGCAGGTGAAATCGTCGAACAGGGGACTCACTCGGATCTGCTTGCGGCCAATGGGGCGTACTACCGTTTGTTCGAGCTTCAATAGCAGCTTTTCAATGGATTGATGTCTGTGCGGTAGTCTTCTTTTTTAACGAGGATCACTGAGGTACAATTCGAACTCGGGTCGCACAGTTAGGATCAGGTTGGCACACATAGCCATTTGGGAGTGCAGATGGACAACTGCCAACCAAGCAAGTAAGATTTCCATCCACAATCGCATTCGAAAGGTCGGCTCCACTTAGGTTTGCTGCCATCCAGTAGCTGCCAATGAGTATTGCACCTGAGAGGTTTGCGAAACCGAGATTGGCACTTTGGAAGTTGGTGTTTGACAGGTTGGCGCCTGAGAAGTTGGTGTATACCGCACTCACATTGCTGAGATTAGCTCCTGAAAGGTCGGCGTTGGAAAGGTCGTAGTTTCTGAGACCTGCTCCTGCGAGAGGGGCGCCCGAGAGATTGGCATGACTTAACTCACCTCGCCACGCTGCGCCAATGGCAATATCAGCCACGCTATCTCTTGTCATCGCGGCATTTTGATTTTCGAGCTGTGTTTGCAGCTGAGCAATGGCGACGTCTTGGCTTTCAACTTGGGCTTGAAGCTGAAGGACCGTCATTGTCAAGTCTTGAATTCCAAGTACAGTACAATTGTCACCTTGAGCGGGGGCAGAGAGCGAGGCGCAGAGGGCCAGGCAAGCAATCAGCTGTTTCATGATGCTTAAAGTTCGCTCTAGGGGTAGGCGGTCGCCAAAAAGACTTTGTAGGCGCGAGACATCGCCGGTGTCCATCGCGCACGATCACGACAAGATTGAATGAGTCCCTAAAGGGTGGGGGTGTCCCAATGAGACAGGGGCACCTGTGACACCCAGCGCCTAAGTTTTTCACTTTGTCCCCTAGCGGTCCCTTAGGGTACTTATCTCACTGATAAACAGTGTGGTGAAAGTCAGATGCACTTGAAATAGTCAAATGGCTCTGAGCAGCTGTTGCATTGATAGTGCGCCTTACATGCTGTCGATCCGAAAAGGCTGACGAGGCGCGTGTCCTTGCTTTTGCAATGGGGACATTGAATCTCGGTTGGTTCGCCTTGCAGTACCCGTTTGTCCGATGTTTTGCCCGGTGGCGCGATCCCGTATTTCTCCAGCTTTGCTTTGGCGGCATCATCTAGCCAATCCGTGGTCCAGGCCGGTGAGTAGACGAGCTCCACACTCAGTGTTTTTGACTCCTCCTTTGCGACATGGGCCAGTTTGGACCGAATGTCATCGGCAATGGCGTCCATCGCGGGACATCCCATGTAGGTGGGGGTAATCTTGATGATGATGGTGTTGTTCGGACATTCGACGCTACGGACAATGCCCATTTCAACCACGTTGAGCACCGGTATTTCTGGATCGGGGACGGTTTCCAACAGGCTGACCCAATCGTTTGGGCTGCGCATCACCACTCGGCGTTGGGGTAGGTGCGGGGCAATACCTGCATCTCTTCAAGGAGCTGGGACAAGTGCTCACTGTGCTGGCCCATGCGCCCTCCTGTCTGTTCGGCAGTTGATTGGGGTCGGTTTAGCCCGTTCTCCTTGAGCATCTCTTCGACATGGGTATCCCATGCGTCGCGCAGACTCGAGGGGTCTATACCCCAACCTTCTGAGGCAGCCAACGCTGTTACCGCATCCGTGTAGAACAGGTCTCCAGCGTACGGCATGATTTCATTCAAGCTGTTTTGGAGCTTGTGGTGGCTTTCTTCTGTGCCGTCTCCCAGGCGGATCATCCATGCCCGGCTGTGACGGAGGTGGTAGGCGCTCTCTTTAGCGCTCTTTCGCGCGATGGCGGCAATTTCACTGTCCTCTGAGTGGCACAGGCCCGCGTGGAGTTCCGTGGCATAGGCGTCAAACAGAAACTGGCGTGTGATGGTGTCTCCGAAGTGGCCATTGGGCCGCTCACAGAGTTGTGCGTTGCGGAATTCAGCCGGGGGTCTGAAATAGGCAAGTTGGTCTTCATCGCGCCCCTTTTCCTCGCACCTTCCTGCCAAGGTCAGCCATGCGCGAGCCTGTCCGATTTGGTCTAGGCCAATGTTGGTCAAGGCAATGTCTTCTTCTAGAACCGGGCCGTGCCCCGTCCAGAGACCCAATTGTTGTCCCATAATGAGCGCATCGTCACCAAGCCTCAGCAGATATTCGAAACGGGCAGTCATCCGCTTTACATGTGCTTGATCTCGTCGGGGAGATCGTAGAAGGTTGGGTGGCGATAGACTTTGTCATCAGCAGGGTCGAAGAGCACGCTCTTTTCATCTGGAGATGATGCTGTGATGGCGCTTGCGGGAACCACCCATATGCTGGCGCCTTCTTGGCGTCGGGTGTATACGTCGCGCGCATTTTCTATGGCCATTTCCGCGTCTGCGGCATGCAAGCTGCCCACGTGTCGGTGAGACAGCCCCTGTCGGCTGCGAATGAAGATTTCCCAAAGGGGCCAGTTCTTCTTTTCCACGGGTTTTGCTTTAGGCGGCGGCAGTATCAGCGGTTGCTTTTCGATCAGCACGCTTCTGGGAATGCGCGATGGCGGCTTCTCGCACCCAAGCACCGTCATCCCAAGCTTTTCGCCGGGTTTCGATGCGCTCTTTGTTGCAGGGGCCGTCACCGGATATGACCCGTTTGAATTCCGTCCAGTCGATTTCTCCAATGTCGTAGTGTCCGGTCTCTTCGTTCCATTTTAGGTCAGGGTCCGGTACGGAGAGGCCGAGAAGTTCTGCTTGAGGAACGGTGAGGTCCACAAACTTTTGCCGCAATTCGTCATTGGTGAAGCGCTTGATGTTCCACGCCATGGACTGGGCGCTGTTTGGGCTGTCATCGTCTGGCGGCCCAAACATCATGAGCGAGGGCCACCACCAGCGGTTGAAGGCGTCTTGGGCCATCTCCTTTTGTTCTTCCGTGCCACCTGCCATGGTCATCATGATTTGAAAGCCTTGGCGTTGATGGAAGCTCTCTTCCTTGCAGACGCGCACCATGGCCCGAGCATAGGGACCGTAGCTGCATTTGCACAGCGGAACTTGGTTCATGATGGCTGCACCGTCGACTAACCACCCCACAGCACCGATGTCGGCCCAGTTCAGGGTAGGGTAGTTGAAGATGCTGCTGTATTTGGCTTTTCCGCTGTGCAGGTCTGCAATGGTGTCGTCCCGTTGGACACCCAGCGTTTCACAGGCGCTGTAGAGATACAGGCCATGGCCAGCCTCATCTTGGACCTTGGCCATCAGAATGGCCTTGCGTTTTAGACTCGGTGCACGGCTGATCCAATCTCCCTCGGGGAGCATGCCGACAATTTCCGAATGTGCGTGCTGGCTGATCTGGCGAATCAGGGTTTTCCGATAAGCATCGGGCATCCAATCCTTCGGTTCAATCTTCTTGTCCGAGGCGATATAGGCCTCGAATCGCTGCAACAGGTCCATTTCCATGCTTCCCAAAAATAAGGCGGTCTGCGTAGAGAGAACCGATGGGGTGTACAATGGGTTCTAAGACCAACAGAATTCATCCCGAACTTCGCCATTCATGTCCGATCGATTTCATGACCTTGAGGTAACTGAGGTCCGCAGGGAAACTGGAGATTGTGTCTCCGTTGTTCTCGATGTCCCTTCTGCTTTGAAAGAGACGTTTCACTTCAAGCAAGGCCAATACCTCACCTTTGATCAGGAGATTAAGGGAGAGGCGGTTCGGAGGAGCTACAGCATCTGCGCGGGTGTGGGTGAGGAGTTACGCGTCGCCATTAAGCAGATTCCCGATGGCCGCTTCAGCACGTGGGCGAATGCCAAATTAAAAGTGGGGGACACCTTGAGGACCATGCCGCCCAACGGCCGGTTTTTCACAGAACTCGATCCGGAACAGGCCAAGCACTATGTGGCGTTTGCTGCTGGATCGGGCATCACTCCTGTGCTGTCTCACATCAAGACAGTTTTGGCTGTGGAGCCGCAGAGTCGGTTCACCCTTTTGTACACCAACAAGGACCAAGCGAGTGTCATCTTTAAGTCAGAATTGGAAGACCTGAAGGACCGCTTTCTCAATCGCCTTCGCGTGTTTCACTTCTTCACGAGAGAGCCAGTAGAAACGCCGCTGTATGCGGGCAGAATGGATTCGGAAAAGGTGGACTCGGTGGTGTCGTTGCTGCTCGGTGGCGCCCCAATTGACGATGTCTTCGCATGCGGACCAGAGCCGATGATCCAAGCTGTGCGGGAGCGAATGGAAGCCGCGGGTGTGTCCGCTGACCACATTCACTTCGAGTTGTTCACGTCCCCGACGGCCAAGGCGGTTGATTCTGGTCAGGCAGTGAATGCGGCAGTGGTCAATGACGGACAGGAGGTGTTGATTGTGATTGACGGGTCCACCCACAAGTTGGATTACGATGGCAGTCAGAGTGTGTTGGACACAGGATTGAATTCCGGTTTAGATCTTCCATACAGCTGTCTTGGCGGTGTGTGTTGTACGTGTCGAGCGCTTGTGAGCGAGGGCCAAGGCGAGATGGAAATCAACTATGCCCTCGAGCCTGGTGAGGTAGAGCAGGGCTTCGTTTTGACCTGTCAGACAAAACCCAAGCCGGGTACAGGTCGTTTTGTTGTGGATTTCGATCAACAGTGACGACCTGATTCAGGCGCGTTCATCCAATTCTATCCAGCGCTCTGTCTTGGCTTCGATGTCTGCGGTGATTTTGCCCAATTCCATGGCCAGCTTGATCATCTCTTCGTGATCTATTGCTGAGGAGTTCATCTTGGATTCGAGCTCTGCTTTTTTCGATTCCAGTCCGGCGATGACGTCTTCGAGGCCATCGTATTCTCGTTTTTCCTTGTAGCTCAGGCGTTGGCTGTAATCTCCCTTGGGTACTGCGGGGCCCTGTGCTTCAGCTTTTTTCGCCTCTGCCTTTGACTGGGCGACGCGTTGCACGGCGGCCGCTTTGTCTTCTGCGTCCGCTGCAGTGCGGTATTGGGTGTAGTTGCCGGGGAAATCCCGCACGCCTCCGGTGCCGTCGAGCACAAAGACGTGATCGACCAGTTTGTCCATGAAATACCGGTCGTGGCTCACAAGAAGGAGGCACCCTGTGAAATCAAGCAGGAATTCCTCAAGGATGCCCAACGTGAAGACATCGAGGTCATTGGTGGGCTCGTCAAAGACCAAAAAATTGGGGTTTGCCATCAGCACCCTGAGCAGATGCAGTCTTTTGCGCTCCCCTCCGCTGAGCTTGTGGATGAAATCATAGTGGCGGTGGCGGGGAAATAAAAACCGCTCAAGGAGCTGCGCGGCGGCGAGTTTCTTGCCCTTTTTCAATGGCATGAACTCGGCAATCTCGTAGAGTGCTTCGATCACCTTCATGCCATCGTCAAAGCGAGGGGGTTCTTGGCTGAAGTGTCCAAAGACCACGGTGTCGCCTATGACCACCTTGCCTCCATCGGGAAGGTCTTCTCCTGTGATGAGGTGAATCAAGGTGCTTTTTCCAGCGCCATTGTCTCCAATGAGGCCCACCCTTTCACCGGGTTTGAAGTGATAGGTCCACCCATTGAGGATGATCTTCTCTCCATAGGCTTTCCTCACCTTGTGCAATTCGAGAATCTTGCCGCCGAGGCGGGCGGGATCGAGTTCGAGTCGGACTTCGTCTTCCTCTAATCGAACGCTGGCTTTGGTTTTCAAATCTTGGAATGCGTCCAAACGGGATTTGCTTTTTCCTGTTCGGGCTTGGGGCGTGGATCGAACCCAGTCCAGCTCGCGTTTCATGATGGAGCGAGCCCGGTCCCGTTGGGCGTGATCGTTGGCCGATCGCTCCGATTTCATCTCGAGGAAGTCGCTCCAATTTCCCGGGTATTTGTGCAGTCCGAAGCTGTCGAGTTCGAAGATGGTGTTACAGACGACCTCGAGGAAGAAGCGGTCGTGTGTGATCATCAGCAGTGTGGTCTTGGTTCGAGCGAGAAACCCTTCTAGCCATTCGATCATGCCGAGATCAAGGTGGTTGGTGGGCTCGTCGAGGAGGAGCAGGTCTGGCTGTTCGATGAGGCATTTGGCGAGTGCAACCCTTCGTTTTTCGCCGCCGCTCAGTTTGTCGACAAAGCGGTCTGTTTCATGAAGTCCGAGCTTGCCGAGAATTTCCTTGGCCTGTGCTTCGTAGCTCCAGGCATCGGCCCTGTCCATCGCGTCATATGCAGCTTGGAGTGCCTCTGCATCCTCGCTTTTGGTGGCGTTTTCGTATTGGCGGATGGCGCGCATTGCATCATTGTCGGCTTCGAACAGGTTGGCCAGAATGGTCCGGTCCAGGTCGAGTCCATGTTCCTGCGCGAGATGGGCAATCCGCGTCTGTCCATTGAAGGTCACCGTGCCGCCATCTGCGCCCTCGATGTCGAGCAGGACCTTCATCAAGGTGCTTTTGCCCGTTCCGTTTCGGGCAATCAAAGCCGCTTTTTGTCCTTGTTCTAAACCGAAGTGTAGATTTTCGAAAATGAGCCGTTCTCCAAACCTTTTCGTCAGCCCTTCTACTGAAAGCACATTTCCGCCTGCCATACGGCAAAAGTAGCCGCAGAGACGCGCTATTTTGCCTGCATGATCGACTCTGGCCTCAATGGATTGGTGTGGAAGTGTAAGTTTTGGGAAGAATTGGATCGGGAGGAGCTCTATGGATTGCTGAGGCTTCGCGCAGAAGTGTTCGTTGTGGAGCAGGATTGTCCCTATCAAGATCTTGACGATAAGGACCGGAGTGGACTTCACCTTTGGGCTGAGCGTTCCGATTGCCCCGCATCTGATGGGGGTGAAGTGCTTGCCCTGACCCGTCTGTTGCCAGTGGGGGTGTCCTACCCCGATGAGGTGAGCATTGGTCGGGTGGTGACGGCTCGCTCAGTGCGGCGGTCTGGTTTGGGGAAGGAATTGATGAAGCGGAGTTTGGAGGCCCTCCACAGACAATGGCCCGGGCAGCCCATTCGGTTGTCTGCTCAACAATATCTCGAACGTTTTTATTCCGATTTTGGATTTGAGGCTGTGGGCGATCCTTATTTGGAGGACGGCATACCTCACGTTGCGATGACCCTGCCTGCGGGTTAACCCTGAGCCTATCTTCGCAGACATGTCCGAACCGCCTTGTGTTTCGGTGGTCATTCCATGTTTGAATGAGGTCCGACGCACATGTGCATACTGGCAGGGCATGTGGCAGTGTGTTCCTTTGCGAAGGGCCCCGTTTGCTGAATTCAAAACGCTGACGACATGACCGAAGATTCACTTTGTCGCCTGGAGCAATGGGCTTGGCGTTTGGTGATGCCTGCGCTGTTGTGGGGCGGGGTGATGGTGGGCTCGTTTTTGTTTCTGGCAGCCCTGTTCAGGGTGTGGCGATGGCGCCGTTACCTGAGGGATTCTACTTGGTCGATTCCGGGAGCGTCTTGGCCTTGGCTTCTCTACTACGGATTGCAAGTCTTGGCGGGTTTGTGGAGCGCCAACTTGGGGGCATGGCTCTTTGGTATGGAGGTCCAGGCATCGATGGTGTTTTTGCCATTGGTGGCGGGCATTCCAGGGCGTTCCATCCGCAGGGAGTTTTGGTGGTCTGTGGGCTGGAGCCTTGCGCTGTACTTGAGTTGGAGACTGCTGTTTGCAGTATGGCATCAGGTGATGCTGGGGGATGGGCAATTTTGGCGGTACGCGCGTTTTGCTGGAGATGTTCACCCCACATACCTCAGTTTGCATGCAACGGTGGCATGGTTGGGGCTCTCTCGGAGATGGGGTGGGCGGCGCTGGCGATGGGGGTTGACCTTGTTGTTTGCGGTTGCCATTGGCATGCTTGCTTCCAAAGCCGGAATTCTTGCTGCGCTTTTTGTTGCGCTGGGAGAGCGGGTTTTTTACGGTGTGATGGGGGAGCCTTCTGGCCGGGAGCGCCCTGTTGAGCTGTCCATTGTATTCATGGTTTTTCTAGTCCTCAGTGCAGGTTTGGGAGCGGGGGGTAGGTTTCAAGAGATGACGACGGCGGTCGCGGTTTTGCGAGCTGAGGAGGCTCCCGTGGCCAGCAGCAGTGCTGGGCGAGTGGCTGTGTGGCGGTCTTCCGCAGAGTTGTTGTGGCGTCACCCTTTCGGTGTGGGTTCGGGAGATGTGACTGATGAATTGTTCCAAGTCTATCGGCGGGATGAGATCGGGTATGCAAGTGAACGGAGACTCAACTCACACAACCAATGGCTTCAGGCTGGAGTGGCTGTAGGATGGCCTGGCGTTCTTGTTTTCTCTTTGGTTCTTTGGTCTTGGTTGGGGCGAAGTTGGCGCAGGCGGGACGCGCTGGGCGTGTTCTGTGGGACTGTGGTTTTGGTTCACGCGTCGGTGGAGTCTCTTTTGGAGGCTCAGCGCGGCGTTGTGTTCATTCTCTGGATGTGGTTGGCCATCTGCGGCGACCGTGAGATTGAACCACAGGTGCAGAGGTAATGTCTGTCCTTCTGACCATTGAAGTGCCGTTCGAAATTGCGCACCCATCGGGGCGGTCCTTGGTGGTTTTTTCGAGCGCTTACGATTAATTCTATAATATTTATAGTCAATTAGTTAAATCCTCTTTTTGAAAGCCTTAGTTTAAACTAAAGGGTTTCTCCATACTCGCCATTTTGTACTGAGTTCAATGCGCTGGTGTTCCTAAGCGAAGGGGTGGGCCTCAGGGCCTTGTTTGGCATCGTATGAAGGCAACGGCCCGGAAAGTTAAAGTCGCGCTTGATGCGGTCTGAGCATCGCTACTGCTTCTGGGGAAGAGAAAGCAGCGCTTACTTGTGGTTGGTCGGGCTGGGGGTTGACTTCTGTTCAGCTGCTCTCGCTCCTTTTTCTACACGCTTGTTGGCGTGACTCGCTTTGATGAAAGCCTTGAAGAGGGGGTGAGGGGTGACGACTGTACTCTTGTATTCGGGGTGGAATTGAGCACCCACAAACCACGGGTGGTCAGGGATTTCCACGATTTCCACCAGGTCGGAGTCGGGGTGGGTTCCGGTGGGCATCATGCCATGCTGGATGAATTGATCTCTGTAGGCGTCGTTGAATTCGTAGCGGTGGCGATGGCGCTCTTCGACGGCGTCTTTCCCATAAGCGCTGGCTGCGATGGATTCCGGCTTCAATCTGCACGGATACGCGCCGAGTCTCATGGTTCCTCCCATGTCGGCAAGCCCCTTTTGTTCTTCCATAAGGTCGATGACGGGGTCCGGCGTATAGTCTTTTATTTCTGTGCTGTGCGCGTCTTCGAGCCCGATGACATTTCGGGCAAATTCGATGACGGCGCATTGCATGCCAAGACAGATTCCAAAGAAGGGGACTGCGTTTTCTCTTGCGTATCGGATGGCCTCTATTTTTCCGTCGATGCCCCGAGACCCAAAGCCAGGTGCAACCAGGATTCCATTCATTGCGGAGAAGAGATTCGCGGCATTGTCTCGCTGGATTTGTTCGCTGTGAATCCAGTGCAGCTTGACCTCAACGCCGCAAGCTGCTCCAGCGTGGGTAAAGGATTCAGCAATGCTTTTGTAGCTGTCTTTCAGTTCGACATACTTGCCGACCAGAGCAATGTCCACTTGGTCTTCCGGATTCTTATGTTTCTTCAGGAAGTTCAGCCAGGGATTAAGGTCAATTTTCCCTTTGTATTCAATCTTTAACTTGTTCAGAACCACTTTGTCAAGACCCTCCTCTTGCATCAACAGTGGAACGTCATAAATGGTCTCTGCATCAATGGATTGAATGACCGCTTCTACATTCACATTGCAGAATCTGGCCAATTTGTTTCGGATGGAACTGGAAAGTTGGTGTTCTGTCCGGCAGACAAGAACATCAGGTTGAACCCCAAATTCAAGCAGTTGCTTCACGCTGTGTTGCGTCGGCTTTGTTTTCAGTTCGCCCGCAGCAGAGAGATAAGGGACAAGTGTGAGGTGAATGACCAGCGTGTCTTCTGGTCGTTCCCATCGCATCTGACGCACCGCTTCGATATACGGAAGGGATTCAATGTCACC
>CAXHAW010000015.1:0-14529 GCA_964014525.1 uncultured bacterium | reverse complement strand
TCCGTGAGATGGACCTTGAAGGCAAGATACAAGGAGTCAAAAAAGCAAGCTGGTAAGTCATGCATTCAGATCCGATCGCAGATTTCTTGACGCGCATTCGCAATGGGCAAATGGCCGGCCACAAGGTGGTCGACATCCCCGCGTCCAATATCAAGAAGGAAATCACCAAGATTCTCTTCGACAAGGGTTACATCCTGAGCTACAAGTTCGTGGAGGATGGGCCTCAAGGCACCATCAAGGTTGCCTTGAAGTACCACCCGAAGACCCGGCGCCCAGCAATTACTGAAATGCAGAGAATGAGCAAGCCGGGCCTTCGCACCTACCGCGGTGCAGGGGACCTTCCGCGCATTCTAAATGGCTTGGGCATTTCCATCCTCAGCACGTCTCAGGGCGTGATGACGGAGAAGGAAGCCAAGCACTTAAACGTGGGAGGGGAGGTCCTCTGCTACGTCTATTGATTCGAAAAGAGAGAACGCATGTCCAGAATCGGAAAAGCACCCGTTGTTATCCCGTCCGGCGTCACCGCCGCAGTGGAAGGCAATGTCCTCAAGGTCAAGGGGCCGAAGGGGGAGCTCGAGCAGAAGTTCGACTCCGCTATTGGCGTCACCATTGAGGAGAATGAGGTTCACTTCACCAGGTCGACTGACCTGCCGGATCATCGGGCAAAGCACGGTCTGTACCGCTCGCTTTGCGCCGGAATGGTAGAAGGGGTTACCAATGGGTACAAAAAGGAACTGGAGTTGGTCGGAGTTGGATTCCGTGCTCAAGCTTCTGGCCAGCAGCTGACCTTAGCGCTCGGCTACAGCCACCCAATCGTCATCGAATTGCCGAAGGAGGTAAAAGTGACGGCCGAGTCCCAGAAAGGTTCCAACCCGAAGGTGATGTTGGAGTGCCATGACAAACAGCTCATCGGCACCGTGGCCGCCAAAATTCGCTCCCTGAGAAAGCCTGAGCCATACAAAGGCAAAGGTGTCCGGTATGTGGATGAGTACATCCGCCGGAAAGCAGGAAAATCTGCGGCCAAGTAATCGAATCCGCCATGTCTGTAGCAAGCAAAAAACTCAAAACCCGCATGCGCATCAAGATGCGCATCCGTGGCAAGATTAGCGGAACGGCTCAACGCCCGCGTTTGACCGTGTTCCGTTCGAACAAGCAGATCTACGCCCAAGTGGTGGACGATCTGTCTGGCAAGACCCTCGCAAGTGCCAGTTCCCGCACCATCAAGGAAGCGGGCAGTGTGGCCAAGATCGAGCAGGCCAAATTGGTCGGCACCAAAGTGGCCGAGGCAGCCAAGGCTGCTGGAGTCGAAAATGTGGTCTTCGACCGCAATGGTTACCTGTATCATGGCCGGGTGAAGAGCCTCGCAGATGCCGCGCGTGAGGGCGGTCTCCAATTCTGAAGTCATTATGAGAGACAACAACAACCGTCGGCGAAACGACCGGGACAATCAGCCCGAGAGCGACATCAAGGACCGCTTGGTGACCATCAACCGTTCGACGAAGACCACCAAAGGTGGCCGGACGTTCACTTTTACCGGTATCGTCGTCGTTGGCGATGAGAAGGGCAAAGTAGGACATGGTGCAGGACGCAGCCGTGAGGTGGTAACCGCCATTCAAAAGGGCATCGAGGATGCCAAGAAGAGAATGGTCGAGGTGCCTGTTATCAATGGCACAGTGCCCCATGCTCAAGAGGCTGTTTTTGCCGGAGCACGCGTGCTCATTAAGCCAGCCACCCCGGGTACGGGTGTGATCGCTGGGGGTGCCATGCGTGCCGTGCTCGAAAGCGCAGGCATCAAGGACGTTCTCGCGAAGTCCCTTGGGTCTTCTAATACCCAGAATGTGGTGAAGGCCACGTTTAAGGCCCTCACGATGATGCGCAGTGCATCTGACGTGGCCGACCTGCGTGGCATTTCTGTGCACCGCGTCTTTAACGGATGAGCACCATGGCCAAGATTAAAATCACCCAGGTGCGAAGCGCCATCAATCGCCCAAAGCGCCAGAAATTGACGCTTCAAGCACTCGGTCTGAAGAGGTTGCACAATCCTGTCGAGCATGAAGCCACTCCCCAGATTCTGGGAATGGTGCGCAAGGTGAGTCACCTCGTCAAGGTCGAAGAACAATAATCCCAAACCAGCACAATCATGAATCTCAACAGCCTCAAACCGGCAAAGGGTTCCATCAAGCAGCGCAAGCGAGTTGGTCGTGGTGAAGGCTCCGGTCACGGAGGAACTTCAACCCGCGGTCACAAGGGAGCCAAGTCCCGATCTGGGTACAAATCAAAGATTGGATTTGAAGGTGGTCAGATGCCACTCCAGCGCCGGGTTCCCAAGTTTGGTTTTAAGAACCCGAACCGCGTTGCATACAAGGGCATCAACCTCGATACGCTCCAAGAGCTCATTGATCGCAAGTCCTTGACCGAAATCACGCCTGCCCTCCTCGCTGAGAATGGCCTTGTCCAGAAGAAGGACTTGGTCAAGATTCTCGGCCGTGGCGAGCTCAAGACGGGCATGAAAATCGCCGCCCACAAATTCTCCGCCACCGCACAAGCCGCTATCGAGGCAGCGGGAGGCAGCATTGAAGCCATCCACTGATCATGGGTAGATTTTTCAAGAAACTGCGGGACATCTGGTCCCATGAGGAGTTGCGAAAGCGCTTGGGCATTACGCTCGGTTTCATTCTGATTTACAGAATTGGAAGCTTCATTGTGCTACCAGGTGTAGACAGTGACACGCTTCAAGAGCAGATGAGTGCCCTTGGTGGAGGTGGACTGGGTGACATCCTGTCTTTGTTCACTGGTGGCGCCTTCACTCGGGCCTCCATTTTTGCGCTCGGCATCATGCCATACATCTCGGCGAGCATCATCATGCAGCTCATGGGCCTTGCGGTTCCGAGCATTCAAAAGATGCAGGCTGAAGGCGAGAGCGGACGAAAGAAGATCAACCAGTGGACGCGTTTCCTGACCATTGCCATCACATTGGTGCAGGCTCCTGGTTATTTGGCCTCCTCTGTGGTGTCAGTCCCAGGCGCTGTTGCCAACCCGACTGGCTTCTGGTGGTTCAGCGCGGTTCTGATTCTGACGAGCTCCACGCTGCTGATCATGTATTTGGGTGAGCGGATCACGGAGCGCGGTGTTGGAAACGGCATCAGCCTGCTGATTATGATCGGCATTATTGCCACCTTCCCACAGGCCATTATTCAGGAATTCAATCACCCGGACACCAATCTGTTTTTCTTCCTTGTGGAGATTGCTGCGTTGCTTATCGTGATAGGACTTTCCGTCGCGCTGGTTCAGGCCGTCCGTAAGGTTCCTGTTGAGATGACCCGTTTGCAGGGTAACACAGGTCCGACCTACTTGCCTCAGGGGGCTGCTGCCCGCAGCTACATTCCACTGAAGGTGAATTCCTCAGGTGTAATGCCCATCATTTTCGCTCAAGCCATCATGTTTGTTCCGTTGTACTTGACGCAGAACGAAAGCTTGGCTGACAGTGAGGTGCTGATTGCCCTAGGGGACTTCAATGGTTTTTGGTACAACCTGTTGTTCTTCATCATGATTGTGGCCTTTACCTACTTCTACACGGCCATCACGGTCAATCCCCAGCAGATGGCGGATGACCTGAAGCGTCAGAACAATTTCGTGCCCGGCGTAAAGCCAGGTCGTCCGACGATGGAGTTCCTCGACAATGTGATTTCGAAAATCACGCTGCCAGGCGCCATCTTCCTCGGTCTGATCGCCATTTTGCCAGCCATCGTGTTCACGATGAACCTGACACATGCGCAGGCATTCAGCATTTTCTTCGGTGGCACTTCGCTGCTGATTATGGTGGGCGTCATTCTTGACACCCTGCAACAAATTGAAAGTTACCTGTTGTCCCGTCAATACGACTCCCTGATGGAATCCGGAAAGCTCCGGGGCCGTCAAGGAACGAGTGTGAGCGGGATGCCAGGCTGATCGGAATGGCAAGAGGACGGATACAGGTTCGCACCGAATCCGAAATCGAGCTTCTCCGAGCGAGTTCTTTGCTTGTCGGTAGAACCTTGGCCGAAGTGGCCAAGCTGATTCGCCCCGGGGTCACAACCCTGGAGTTGGATCGGGTCGCAGAGGCCTTTATCCGGGACCATGGCGCTGAGCCAGGGTTCAAAGGGTACAACGGTTTCCCTGCGTCGCTCTGCACTTCCGTGAACCACCATGTGGTGCACGGAATTCCCAATGACGACCCATTGCAGGAGGGGGACATCGTGTCCGTCGATTGTGGGGTTCTGATGGAAGGCTACTACGGGGACAGCGCATACACCTTTATGGTGGGTGAGGTCCGGCCCGAAATTCGCCGCTTGTTGCAAGTCACCCAGGAGTGCCTGGATGACGCAGTGGCAGAGGCGATAGCGGGCAACCGAATCGGCGACATCGGGTGGGCCGTTCAGGAGCATGCTGAGGCTTCAGGCTATGGCGTGGTCCGGGAACTTGTCGGACATGGCTTGGGGACCAACCTCCACGAGCCGCCGGAAGTCCCGAATTACGGCCGGTCTGGAAACGGAATCAAGCTCGAATCGGGGATGGTCCTCGCGATTGAGCCGATGATCAACCTCGGAAGGAAAGAAGTGGTGCAGGAGAGCGATGGTTGGACCATAGCGACAGCGGATGGATTGCCCAGTGCACACTTCGAACACGATGTGGTGGTGCGGGAAGAAGAGGTGGAAGTTCTATCGACATTTAAATGGATTGAAGAGGCCCTAGTGGCAGTGCAGAACGGTTGAGGAGCAACAACGAAAAACGAAACGAAGAGAAAACAAAATGGCCAAACAAGCGTCGATCACCCAGGACGGTACCATTACCGAAGCCCTCGGAAACGCAATGTTCCGTGTCGAGCTCGAGAATGGGCACGTCATCACGGCGCACATCTCCGGGAAGATGAGGAAGTTTTATATCAAGATCCTCCCAGGTGACCGGGTGCGTGTGGACATGAGTCCATACGACCTGACCAAAGGCCGTATCTCGTTCCGATACAAGTAAACAAACCGTCATGAAGACCCGTGCATCCATTAAGGTCCGCTCTGCGGATTGCAAGATCGTCCGCCGCAAGGGACGACTCTTTGTCATCAATAAGAAGAACCCCAAATTCAAGCAGCGTCAAGGTTAATCCTTGGAGCTAAAACGCATTCGCCATGGCCCGTATCGCCGGTATCGATATCCCCAGGAACAAAAGAGGAGTGATTGCCTTGACTTATGTCTACGGCATAGGACGCTCCCGTTCCGCGGACATTCTCTCTCAAGCTGCTGTCGCTGAAGACAAGCGCGTCCAAGATTGGAGCGACGACGAAATCACCAAAATCCGCGAGATCATCGCGGGCGTCCGTGTGGAAGGTGAGCTTCGTTCCGAAGTCCAGATGAACATCAAACGCCTCATGGACATCGGATGTCAGCGAGGCATTCGCCACCGTCTTGGTTTGCCCCTTCGTGGCCAGCGCACCAAAAACAATTCCCGAACCCGTAAGGGCAAGCGGAAGACGGTAGCCAATAAGAAGAAGTAATTCCCTGTCCCTAATCCGGGACGCAGAATAGATCAACTCCCCACACGATGGCCAAGACCACCAAAAAGAGCAAGAAGAAGGTCAAAGTGGATGCCATGGGCCAAGCCCACATCCACGCCTCCTTCAACAACATCATCATCTCCCTCACCAATGCCACTGGGCAGGTCATTTCCTGGTCCAGCTCTGGCAAGATGGGTTTCCGCGGTTCCAAGAAGAACACACCTTATGCTGCGCAGTGCGCGGCAGAGGACTGTGGAAAGGAAGCCATGGAGTATGGCCTGAAGAAGGTGAAGGTGTTTGTGAAAGGTCCGGGAAGTGGACGCGAGAGCGCCATTCGGACCCTGCACAACATGGGGATCGAAGTCACAGAGATTATCGACATCACTCCGATGCCTCACAACGGTTGCCGTCCCCCTAAGCACCGTCGAGTCTGATTACGGAACCCAACGAAACAAGCAAGATCACATGGCACGTTACCGCGGACCCAAGTCCAAGATTACCCGTCGTTTCAAGGAGGCCATCTTTGGCCCGGACAAGGCGTTGGATCGCCGCCCTTATGGCCCAGGCCAGCACGGCCCCAATCGCCGTCGCAAGAAGGAGTCCGAATACTCCGTCCAGCTCGCTGAGAAGCAGAAGGCCAAGTACACCTATGGCATCCTCGAACGCCAGTTTCGCAACATGTTCGAGCGTGCACAATCCAAGCCTGGCATTACGGGTGAGGTGTTGCTCCAATTCTGTGAGCTTCGCCTCGACAATATTGTCTTCCGTCTCAACCTCAGCCCGACCCGCCGTGGCGCTCGCCAGCTGGTGAGCCACCGACACATTACGGTCAATGGTAAAGTCGTGAACATCCCGTCTTACCGGGTGCGTCCGACCGACACGGTGGCCGTGCGCGAAAAGTCCAAGTCACTCGAGGTCATCACTGGTTCTATTGCCGGAGGTGGTCAGCGACACGAATGGCTCGATTGGGATGGCAACGCCTTGGCCGGAACGGTCATCGCAATTCCATCTCGTGACCAGATTCCTGAGAACATCAAGGAGTCCCTCATCGTCGAGCTCTACAGCAAGTAATCCACAACCCCATTCCAGATATGGCGATTCTCGATTTTCAGCAGCCCGACAAGGTGATCATGCTCGATTCCGATGACTTTAACGGACGGTTCGAATTCCGTCCTTTGGAGCCCGGCTTCGGTGTGACCATCGGAAACGCGCTCAGGCGCATCATGCTCTCTAGCTTAGAGGGTTATGCAATTTCTAACCTCCGCATTGAAGGGGTTGAGCATGAGTTCAGCACCATCAAGGGTGTCGTAGAGGACGTAACCGAAATGATTCTGAACCTCAAGCAGGTGCGCTTCAAGCGCCAGATTGAGGACGTGGATCACGAGGTGGTCAACGTGATCATCGGTGGGCAGGATACATTCTCTGCCGGTGACATCGGCAAGTTCACTTCGGCCTTCCAGGTGATGAATCCGGATCATGTCATCTGCAACCTTGATAAGGGCGTACAACTCAATGTTGAACTCCGCATCCAGAAGGGCCGTGGATACGTCCCCGCGGATGAGAACAAGTACGAAGAGGCTCCAGTAGACACGATTTTCGTGGACTCCATTTTCACGCCGATTCGAAATGTCAAGTATGACGTTGAGAACTACCGTGTAGAGCAGAAGACCGACTACGAGAAGCTCAATCTTGAGCTTCAGTGCGATGGGTCTATTGCGCCAAAGGACGCCCTCCAAGAGGCTGCCAGAATCTTGATTGAGCACTTCATGCTCTTTAGCGAAGAGCGCATCACCTTGGACTTCGTAGAGAAGAATGAGGCAGAAGAGCTTGATGAGAGCTCCCTGCACATGCGCCACCTTTTAAAGACCAAGTTGGTCGATATGGACCTCAGCGTGCGTGCTCTGAACTGCTTAAAGGCAGCGGACATTGACTCTCTGGGGGATTTGGTAGCCTACAATAAAAACGACCTGTTGAAGTTTAGAAACTTCGGCAAGAAGAGCTTGACCGAGCTCGAGGACCTGGTGGAAACCAAGGGCCTGCAATTCGGCATGAACGTCAGCAAGTACAAGTTGGACTCGGAGTAATCCGGGAACGAAACGCATGTCATCATGAGACACGGTAAGAAATTCAACCACCTAGGCCGCAAGACTGCCCATCGCAAGGCGATGATGGCAAACATGGCTTGCAGCCTCATCGAGCACAAGCGCATCACCACAACCTTGGCGAAAGCCAAGGCACTGCGTGGATATGTGGAGCCGCTCGTGAACCGTTCCAAGGAGGACAGCACCCACAGTCGTCGCATTTGCTTCCGCTATTTGCGGGACAAGCATGCGGTTTCTGAGTTGTTCACAGAAGTGGGCCCCAAGGTGTCCACCCGCGAGGGGGGGTACACCCGAATCATCCGAGTTGGAAACCGGATGGGGGACAACGCTGAAATGTGTCTGATCGAGCTCGTGGACTTCAACGAGTTGTATGGAAATGAGACCAAGTCTAAGCGGAAGCGCAGCCGTCGTTCCCGCAGTGGAGGTGGAGCTGCGGTTCCTGTGGTTGAGACTGCCGCTGCCGAAGTGGTGGAGGAAGCCCCCGCTGTTGACGAGGCTCCTGCCGCTGAAGCTGCCCCTGCTGCTGAGGAGGCTCCTGCTGCTGAAGAGGCTCCTGCCGCTGAAGATTCGGGTGACGATTCCGCTGCTGAGGATTCAGGAGAGGAAGAGAAGCCTGCAGAATAATTGAGGCTTTTCAAGTCAATGAAAAAGGGAGGTCAACTGGCCTCCCTTTTTTCATTTCCCTAAACTCAACTTCACCTTTTTGACCTGTTCAAAGACGGTGACAAGAAGGTGCGGGCAAGAGGGGTTTTGGCCAATGGCCCAAACTATCTTCGCTGCGCCATGATGCAGCACGATTCACTGGAGAACCGTCAAGCGGTTCTCATGCTCGAGGACGGCACCCGATTTGAAGGCGCGGCCATCGGGGCTGTCGGAACCACCTCAGGAGAGGTGGCATTCAACACCGGTATGTACGGTTATCAGGAGATTTTCACAGACCCCAGTTACAAGGGGCAGGTGCTCGTGATGGCGACTGCGCACATCGGGAATTACGGGGTACACGCGGAAGAAAACGAGAGTGGTCAGACCCAGATCGCGGGTTTGGTGGTGCGAAACTTCAGCGAAGTGGCGAGCCGGGTAGGCGACATTGAACCCCTTTCGGATCGTTTGGAGCGAGACGGAATCGTGGGCATTGCTGAAATTGACACGCGTGGTCTGATTCAGCACATCCGGGACTGCGGTGCGATGAATGCATTGATTAGCAGCGACGGTACGCCAGAAGCAGAGTTGGTTTCCCGATTGAAAGCCACCCCATCCATGGAAGGGCTTGAGTTGTCTAGCCACGTCACGCGAATCGAGGCTGAGGATGCTGGCAACCCAGAATCAGACATCCGAATTGCCCTGCTCGATCTCGGAAACAAACAGAACATCACGCGTTGTCTGACCGAACGGGGGGCATTTGTTCGTCAGTTTCCCATGGGAACAGGCTTGGATGAGATGAAGGCGTGGAATCCATCCGGATGGATGATTTCCAATGGTCCAGGTGACCCTTCTGCAATGACCGAAACCATTTCCCTTGTGAAGGACATCATTTCTCTCGGGCAGCCCGTCTTTGGCATTTGCTTGGGTCATCAGGTCATCGCGTTGAGTCAGGGCTTGACCACCGAAAAGATGTTCCAAGGTCACCGTGGCGTCAATCACCCGGTCAAGAACCTGGCCACAGGCAAATGCGAAATCACCTCGCAAAACCATGGCTTTGTTGTGAGTCGGGATTCGCTGAAAGGCGCAGAGCACATCTCCATCACCCATGAGCACTTAAACGACAAAACGGTTGCGGGCATCTGCCTTGAAAATCAGCCGGTTTTTTCTGTGCAGTACCACCCAGAGGCCAGTGCCGGTCCACACGATAGCCGATACCTGTTTGACCAATTCATTCATCAGGTCCAACACCATACTGAGTTGCAAAACGCTTGATTATGCAATACATAGATCACATTCACGCCAGAGAAATTCTCGATTCCCGAGGCAATCCGACCGTGGAGGTCGAAGTCGTTACCGGAGAGGGTGTTCTTGGGCGGGCTGCAGTGCCTTCAGGCGCCAGCACGGGCATCCATGAGGCCGTCGAGCTCCGCGATGGGCAAGAGGACCGGTACCTCGGAAAGGGGGTGCTTCGCGCTGTAGAGAACGTCAACACTGCCATCGCCGAGGAACTGGTTGGGATGGACATTTTCGATCAGGTGGGCATCGATCACCATTTGATCGATCTTGATGGCACTGAAAACAAAGGCAACTTGGGGGCAAATGCGCTGTTGGGTGTGAGTCTTGCCGTTGCCAAAGCGGCTGCCGGTTCATTGGGGCAGCCTCTTTATCGATACATCGGTGGGGTCAATGCCAACCTGATGCCGGTTCCGATGATGAACATCATCAATGGCGGTTCACACGCTGACAATGCCATCGATATTCAGGAATTCATGATTATGCCAGTCGGCGCGGACACGTTCGCAGAAGGCTTGCGAATGGGTGCTGAGGTCTTCCATCACCTCAAAAAGGTGCTGTCGTCCAAGTGCCTGAGCACCAACGTAGGCGACGAGGGTGGGTTTGCTCCGAACCTCAACTCCAACGAGGAGGCGCTCGATACCATCCTGATGGCCATTGAAAAGGCGGGATACAAACCGGATGAGGACTTTCAGTTGGCCCTCGATGCAGCCAGCAGTGAGTTTTATGACAAGGAGAAGGGCCTTTATATTTTGTCGGGAGTCGGAAAAGAGATGGATGGAGCCGCATGGGTGGACTATTGGAAGGAGCTGCGCGGCAAATACCCCATCATCAGCATTGAAGATGGATGTGATGAGGACGACTGGGCAACTTGGAAGCTCATGACGGATGCACTCGGCGACAACACCCAGCTTGTTGGCGACGACCTTTTCGTAACCAATGTGGAGCGTTTAAGCCGTGGGATCGAGGAGGGGGTGGCCAATTCCATTCTCATCAAGGTGAATCAAATCGGAACGCTGACTGAGACTATCGAAGCCGTGCAGTTGGCCACGCGCTGTGGATACACGAGCGTGATGAGCCATCGGAGTGGAGAAACTGAGGACACCACCATTGCTGATTTGGCTGTGGCGTTGAGCACCGGACAAATCAAGACGGGAAGCGCATCGAGAAGTGATCGGATTGCCAAGTACAACCAGTTGCTTCGGATTGAAGAAGAGCTCGGAGATACGGGTTACTATCCGGGTCCCCATTTTGCGTGAATTGTTGCGCCGTGCATTAAAAAAGGGACCCATTTGGGTCCCTTTTTTATTGGGTTTTGGGTAAAACGAAGAGGTTAATCGTCTGAATCTGCGGTTCGTATAATCAGGAATTCTGTGCGGCGGTTTTCTTGGTGTTTCGCCTCTGAGCAAGGGACTCCATTTCCACACTCATTGAGCAGCTCACCTTCACCCACCCCTACAGGGTGAACTTGATGTGAAGCCACGCCCAGGTCTTTGAGGTAACGGGCCGCAGAACCCGCTCTCCGCTCGCTTAGCTTTTGGTTGTACCAATCTGGCCCCCGAGCGTCACAATGAGAGCGAAGCTCGACTTCGATCCCAGGGCGGTTCTGGAGAAAGTCCGCCACCAGCGCAAGCGCAGGCTTGGCTTCATCTCGGAGGACGTAGCTGTCATAGTCCCATCGGATTTCAGGAAGCTCAAAACGGTCACCTTGTCTAATAGAGCTGGCGTAGTCGTCGTCTTGCAACTCGCTGGTGGGCACCAAAACAATTTCGAGTGTCATGTCCCGCACCAAGGGGTCGGAAGGGGTCTCTATTTCCAGGTTTCTGGCGAAGTAGGTGTCCATCAGCGCTTCGGCGCGGTAGATCTTGTTGTGGGGGAGGTTCAATTTGAAGGCGCCGTTGAGGTCGGAGTTGAGCGCCACAGCGCTTCCGTCGTCCGCATCAAGAAGGTTGATGGTTGCATTGGGAATCGGAGCACCAGAGATGCTGTCTACGACAATGCCTTGGACAATCAAGGGGCGTTCTACAATGTTGAAGTTGAATAGCCGGTCGTAGCCATAGCGATCCGAAGACACCATTCCTGACGTGCCGTCCGGGTTGAATGTCAGTGCGAAGTCATCGCTTTGACTGTTGAGCGGGTAGTCCAAGTGCAGGGGGTTGCTCCAAGATCCAATGGAGTCCCTCACGGTAAACAAGATGTCCAGCCCACCAAAGGTGATTTGCGCATCGGATGCAAAGAAGAGGGTGTCATTTCCCTTCATGGAGGGAAAGACGTCATCCCCCAGACTGTTCACCTTGGATCCCATGTTGACCGGGGGGTATTCCCATGTCGTTCCATTTCGCCGGATATACCACAGGTCCATGCCCCCATGTCCTCCGGGCATGTCGCTTGAGAAATAGAGGCGGCTTCCATCTGGGCTCCAAGCAGGGTGGGCAAACATGTGTGCCCCCTCACTGAGTCCGATTTCCACAACACGCTCCCATTCTTTCAATCCTTTCCGCGCGTAGAACAGGGTGGTGTTGTTTACGTCGGAGTCATCCGTTAGGAGTTTGCCTGCCTTGTCTGCCTGGTGATTGCTCCGCGTGAAGATGAGAATGCTTCCATCGGGAGAGACAGCAGCCATGCCGTCGTGATAGGGACCGTTCACGCCCGGCACCAACTGGGGTGTGCCACCGGATGCAGGCATTTGATATAAATCCGTGTAGCTCAAGTCCGTGTAAGGGTCTTTGGCACCAGGCCGTTCAACAGCACCAGTGAAGTAGAGTGTATTCGCAAAGCGAAGGGGAGCAAATGCAGAGCGAATTCCAGAGGTCTCAATGGGGTGCAGAATGAAGGCGGTGGTGTCCCTGCGGTCATCTTGGGCTAAAACCGCACTCTGTCGCAGGGCCGCTGCCACCTCGTTTCCTGGGTCCCGCTGGCTCACCGCATTGAGGAGAATTTCTGCTTGCACATAACTCCCTTCTTTGAATAGCACGGAAGCATACCCAATCCTGTCGTCATCGGTGGCTTCTGGCATCGAGGACAATACAGCGTAGGCTGCTGCAGCCTCCCCGTTTTCGTTGACAAGGGCATGGGCGCTGGCGAGCATCCGGTAGGCCTCAGCATCTGGATTTCTTTGGACGGCACGTCCAAAATGATGGATGGCGTCCTGATACCGCAGCTCATTGTATGCCGTTTGGCCCTCTTCGAGGTGCAGTGTCGCGCAACCAGAAAGAATGCAGGCACAAATCAACATCCAGTTGGAAAGCGGCAGCGAGGGGAATCGAAGCATGGAATGTTGCTTAGAAATAACGAGGTGAGCGTTTGGCGGTGATGCCTTGTCCGAAATCGAACCCGATCAGGATTTCATTGGACCCAGCAGAGTAATCGCGAATTTCACTCAAAGTGAAGTCGCGTGCATAGCCAATCCTCAGTTCCGGCGTGACCTGAATTTCCAGCATGCTGACAATGGCATCACCAGTTCTCCATCCTGCACCCACCCAGATTTTCTCTTGGAACAAAGCATGCAAGTTGAGATCCAATTGCGGGACAGCCCCGTCCACAGCCTTGACGAGGAAGCTTGGTTTCAACATGACCCCGTCTGACACGTTCATCACAATGCCAGCTGTAGCGAGCAGATGTGGTGTCACCGTTTGTGCGTAGGGGCCGAGCGATGTCAAGGTGGGAATCGACAAGCCCAGATAGAACCGCTGCAGGTGATAGTACATCCCAAATCCAAATCGGGCGCTTTGGGTGATTTGCTGATTTTCGCTGTAGTTGGGGTCGCCTGGATCTGTGATTTCTGCGGCGAACAGGTCTGCTCGCGTATTGGACAGGCCTCCCCTCATGCCAAAAGCGAGCCGTCCGGCGCCGAGCCGCACACGATAGGCGACATTCAGAGAAACATCGGTTTGGGTGGTCAGACCAATCTGGTCGTGCAGCATCAGGACGCCTACGCCCATGCTGTTGTTGCGAAGGGCCCCGTCCAAAGCCACCACGCTCGTCGTGGGGGCACCGTCGAATTGGTTCCATTGGCTCCGATGCAACAACGAACTTGACGTGTAGGGGTGTGATCCGGTATAGCCGGGGTTAATCAGGAGTCCATTGAACAGGTACTGACTGATCATGACATCCTGTTGCGCGCGCGCATCCTGAAGACAGGCGCCGGTGAGCAGCCAGCCGAGTGTCAGCAGAATACCCAAGGAGCGGATTGAATTCGATTCGATGCGCATCATTGGTCGTTTCGAAGATCGACGTATTGACCCAGCTTGCGCTCACCCATCCTGAGAAGCACGAAGTAGGTGCCATTCATGAGGGTTTCTCCATTGTTTCCTCTGCCATCCCAATTGTTGAGATAGGGCTGTCCAGAAGGAAGGGAGTAGACTTCGTTGCCCCAGCGATTGAATACCATGAAATGCTGCTGGTCAGAAGGGCCCCAGTCGCAGGGGGGGTAGGTCGTTTCTCCGTTATCCACCTCGGACACATTCTCGATGACGTAGAGGTCGTTGTAGTTGTTGTTGCCCGGACTGAAGGCATTGGGTAGGATGAGCGCGGGCTCTTCCACAATGATCACTTGAATCACTTCAGTTTTGTTGTCACAGTGATCGGTCAACGTCCACTTCCTCTGAACCGTATAGTTGTTTTCTCCATTGTCGACCAGGATGGAGTCGATGTAATCGATGATGATTTCGTCTTGGGATGCACAGTTGTCCGTGACCTGATTAAATGGGTAGTCATCGGTGACCATGGATGCCACAATGGGCATGTCATAGTACTGGACTTCGAATGCACAGAAATAGGGGCCTTGGCTGTCAAAGGCTGTTGACATGGCGGGGCCTTCGGTGTCGATGACCGTCAGGGTGTGCACGAACACCGTTTGGTTGCCATCGCAATCCGTGAAGGTGTATGTGTCTGTCAGGACGTAATCGCAAGGATTGTCATCCTGTCCGGTGACTTCGCGGGAGGCATCAAAGGTCCATTCGCTGCAA
>CAXHAW010000014.1:0-14536 GCA_964014525.1 uncultured bacterium | reverse complement strand
ACACAAGACTGCCCATTACCAGAAGCGTGGAAGCCACCAAGTAAGGTCGCATCAGACGCTGAAAAGAAATCCCCCCGGCCAACACAGCAATGATCTCACTTCGCTGAGCCAATCGGCTGGTGAACAACAAAATGGTCAAGAACACGATGAAGGCACCGAGCATGTTCCCCAACGCGAGACAAAAACTGATGTAGTACTCGCCAAATACCCTGCCCCAAGGAGCATCATTGTCAATCAGACGCTCCAAATTCTCTGCCACATCGAAAACAACCGCAACAACGCAAAACAAAGCGACCATCAGAAAAAAGGTCGACAAGAAGTTGCGGATGATGTAACGGTCGATGATGCGCATATGACCGATTAGAGGCGTTGGGTCAGAACAGGCACCAGGGCATCCTTCCAAGCGCGGAAAGTGCCATTCGAAATTCGTTCACGGGCCTCCCGCATCAAGTCCAAGTAGAACACCAGATTGTGCACGGTGCCGATTTGAAGCGCCAGAATTTCACCAGCGCGAAACAGGTGCCGGACATAGGCCTTGCTGTATCGACTGTCCACGTCAGCAGTTCCATTCGGATCCAGTGGAGAAAAGTCATCTTCCCATTTTCGATTGCGCATGTTCAGGGTGCCCTGGCGGGTAAACAACATGCCATTTCGTGCATTTCGGGTCGGCATCACACAGTCAAACATGTCGACACCCAAGGCAATGTTCTCAAGCAAGTTCGCCGGTGTCCCCACCCCCATCAAGTAGCGCGGCTTGTCCTCGGGCAAGATCTCGGTGCAGAGGTCCACACTTGCATACATCTCTTCATGTGGCTCCCCAACGGACAAACCCCCGATGGCATTGCCCACAGCCCCTCGCTCGGCGATGGCATGGGCACTGGCCTTCCGCAAGTCATCAAAGGTGGATCCCTGCACAATGGGGAACAGCATCTGCTCATGTCCATACAAAGGAGGGGTCTCCTTCATCTCTGAAATGCAGCGGTCCAACCAACGGTGGGTCAACTCCATAGATTGCCTCGCATACTGATGGTCACAAGGATATGGAGGACACTCGTCAAAAGCCATGATGATGTCCGCCCCAATGACCCGCTGAATCTGAACTGCACGCTCTGGGGTAAACAAATGGGGGCTTCCATCAATGTGACTTCGGAAGGTCACGCCCTCCTCTTTGATTTTGCGGTTCTCTGCCAGACTGTAGACTTGATAACCTCCAGAATCTGTTAAAATCGGACGGTCCCACCCCATGAATCCATGCAAACCTCCGGCCTTTTTCAAAACATCCAACCCCGGACGCAAATAGAGATGGTAGGTGTTGCCCAAGATGATGTCAGGGTTGATCACATCCGCCAAGACATCCTGGGGCACCGCCTTGACAGAACCCTGCGTCCCCACCGGCATGAAGGTGGGCGTGTGAAGGGCGCCATGGGCCGTCTTCAAGGTGCCCGATCTGGCCTTGGAATGGGGGTCTATGGACTCGACAACGAAAGACATGGGGTGGACGTTCAAAAGGTGGACGGCATACAGCGCAGGTCAAAAGTAACTTGGGCCGCATGTTGGGCACCCTTTATAATGTCATTACGGTCGCAGTCGGCTCTTCCATTGGATTGGTTCTGGGACCACGGGTGCCCGAAGGGATGAGAAAAATGGTCTTTTCGGCCCTCGGGCTGTTTACCCTCTTCATGGGGGTCGACATGATGTTGGACATCACCCGTCCCATGGCGGCATTCATGGCCCTCGTTGTGGGTGCCATCCTCGGACACACCGTCGGTCTCGATGCACGTGTGAAGCGGGCGGCGGACCGCCTCGGAAAAGGCGAGGGAGCCGCCTTGGTTCAATCGACACTCCTGTTCTGCATCGGGGCAATGACCCTCGTGGGCTGCATGCAAGACGGCCTTCTCGGAGATCCGACAGTGCTCATGGCCAAAGGCACCATGGACCTTTTCAGCTCAATCTTTCTCGCTGCAGCCTTGGGGAGAGGTGTCCTGTGGTCCACGGGCAGTGTCCTCCTGATTCAAGGTGGGCTCACTTTGGCCTTTGCCACAGCCGGAGCAGGCATTCCCGCCCCCCTTGTCGGCGAGCTCTCCGGCGTCGGGGGCATTCTGCTCTTGGCCCTCGGGCTCGATCTGCTGAACATCCGAAAGTTCCCCCTTCTCGATCTGACGTGGTCCCTGCCCCTGCTCCCGCTGATCATTTGTATTCTGGACGCACTCACCCTTTCCTTCTGACGTTATGCCCGCCAACAAGTATGCCCTGCTGCGCTATCGCATCATCGACCGCTGCCTAACCAATCGAATGCGGCCCCACCCCACAAAGGAGGACCTGCGACGCGCCTGTGAGGAGGGGCTCTACGGAAGCGAAGGTGAGCGCATCAGCATCTCCACCATCGAAAAGGACCTGTGGGCGATGCGAAACGAAAACGACCTCGGCTACCAAGCGCCCATCGCCTACAATGCAGAGCATAGGGGCTACGAATACGAGGATCCCGAATACAGCATAAGTGGACTAAACCTTCAGGAACAAGACCTCCAAGCACTGAGGTTTGCAACCCTAACCCTTCTGCAATTCCGGGACATGCCGGTGTTCCAACAATACCAGAGTGCCATCGGACGAATTTTCGATCGGGTTCACGCAACAGCGCCAGGGCAGGGCCTCGACCAGCACATTCAATTCGAACAAGCACCACAAACACTGGGGACCGAACACATCGCGACACTGATGTCGGCCATAGGCGAGCGCAGGGTGGTGCGCTTCAGCTACCGCAAATTTGTCGCAGGCGATCCCTTGGAAAGCGAGCGCTGCATCGAACCCTATCTGCTCAAGGAATACCGCAACCGCTGGTACCTGATAGGGAAACCAGAAGGGGCACAGAGCGTGAAAACCTTCGCACTGGATCGAATGGCCCAAGTGGTTCTCGACAACGCTCAATTTAAACGAGACACCGCTTTCGATGCCGGTCGATACTTTAAAGACACCGTTGGAATTACCTCAGGGTCCGATGGTGTTCAAGAGTTCCGTTGGGCCGCCGCCCCCCTCTTGTCCCACTACCTCGAAACCCAACCTATACATGCATCCCAGAGGCGAATTGAAGGCCCCCCTCCCCATCCAGGCTGGGCATGCTACGCTATCGATGTCCACCCGACCTATGAACTGAATCAGTGGATTCTGGGATTTGGTGCGGACGCACTTCCACTCGGACCTGAAGAATGGATCGAACAACTGCGAAACACCCATCGAAAAGCCCTTGAAAGCCTAGAATAATCAGATGACGTGAGAATTTTTTGGGGCTCCGTAAATCCGTTACGGACCCGACGGGGAACGTTGTACTGTCAACGCTTCCCCATGACCCATCCATCACCCCTTCCCTCCCTCGGCACCCTCATTTCCGTGGCTTACGCCGGAACGGACATGCCCGTCCACATCGTCTGCGAATCCCAAGCCGGAATCCTGACATCGTGGAAACTTAACTACCCCACTTTCAGCAGAATGCTTCGAGAAAGGGCCAATCGAAAATGGACCATTCTTCTCCTAGAAGCCTTCCGACAATGTCAAACTGCGGATGCCAATGGTCTCCTGCGATGGAACTTGGTTCAAGTCAGAACCATTCTAGAATCTGGATTGTCTCTAGACGGTCCAACCTCCTCCATCTCCTCGTCATCCCTTCAATGCGCAGCGTGATGAAAGCCCTGATTCCCTCTCCCATCCAAAGCATTGACGGTGCCCGGGCCTTTATCCAGAATTTCAACTGCCCTGCCCAATTCAGCCCATATGCTTGGCGTCAATTGCAAAAAACTGCACTGACGGTCTGGCATGCCCACCTCCTTCAGCGCCCATATCGCGGCTCCCTCCATTTCTGTCGTCCCGAGTTCTATTCGATGTTACAACACCCCGATGGCACCCCCATCATTTCAAAAGGGAGCATACGCGGGTACAAAGCCGCGTGAACGTTCAGCATCCTGTGGAAAAAAGTCCGCGAATTCCACTTCAGCCGCGGCCTTCAGAGAATAACTTGGTCCACAAAGTAAAATCTGACGGGATTTTTGTGGGTTTCGTCGATTATTTGTTTAAATTAGTAGGGCCAGAACGTGACTATGTCGAACCAAGGGTCAGACAACCTCCTCATCCTCCAGCGGGAATTGCAGGCCGTCCTCCAAAAGGACCAGGGCCGAAGTGACCATTATGGCACACTTCTCAGCTACATAGGTCCAGTAGATTCTTCAGGCATGGAAGGCCTTTTGGCGCTGGCCGAGAAGAGCTCTGCCGCTTCAGGTGGAAGGACCATGATGAAGAGAATTGGCAACGTTCTCATCGAGTGCCTGCAAAATGTCATGCGACATGGCCTGATCGAAGAAGATGGGTTCACGCAACTGTACCTTGCGCTCGAGTCCACGCCCTTGGGTTTCCAAGTTCAATGTGGCAACATGGTCGACACAGAAATGCGAGACCACCTGTCATCCCGCCTTGCCGAAATCAACGGCATGGAGGAGGACACCCTCAGGAAAACCTATATCGAAACCCTCTGCAACGGCGAACTCTCTGAAAAAGGAGGGGCTGGTCTGGGCTTGCTCAGCCTCGCCAAGAAGGCCAGCGGCCCAGTGGACTACAGGTTTGACTCCCAGGACGATGGGCGCGAGCTGTTCACGCTGATTGTCACAGTCCGACAGGACTGATTCCCCCTTACGTTTTTCTCTTCTTCTCCCTCGATGCAGGGAATAGAATGTTGTTGAGTATCAACCGATATCCCGGAGAATTGGGATGGAGGTTCAAATCCGTTGGGGGGTCATTGACCAGATGACGATAGTCCTCTGGATCATGGCCACCGTAATAGCTCCATTGGCCTTCCCCAAGCGTGCCATGCAGGTACTTCACGGAACCCACCCCTCGGCTTTCTCCCAATATGGTCGCATCTGGCCTCACGAATTTTTTTCGAAACGCCGTGGTCTGCCCCATAAAACCGTGAATCACGCGCTCGTGCGACTGCGTCAGCATCGTCGGAATCACATCCCATTTGGCCGAAAAGTCGAACAGGGTAAAAAAGTCCTTGATTTCCTTGATTTTGCCGTGGTCCTCCGTGGCATCCACATCGCTGAATTCATAGACCAATGGATCGCGGACCAAACGGTAATTCCAAAAGGCAAACCCCTCCTCAAAGTCAAGTTTTTGTTGGGCCAATGGGTCGGCCGGATCCCCATCAAACATCGGTTCACAGATGTCCGTCTCTTGGGCAGCGAGCGCAATGTCAAAACTGTCTGTCCCCGAACACATGGTAAACAAGAAACCCCCTCCCAAAACAAAGTTGCGCATCTCCAAAGCCACAGCGCGCTTCATGTCGCTCACCTTAGAAAAGCCCAGTGATGCTGCACTTGCCTCCTGTCTGGCCTGCTCCTCTTGATACCAAGCGGCATTGCGATAAGACCTATAAAACTTGCCGTATTGTCCCGTGAAGTCTTCGTGATGAAGGTGGAGCCAGTCATACTCTATGAGTTTGCCTTCCATCACCTCCGCATCATACACCACGTCGTACGGGATTTCAGCATAAGTCAACACCAAGGTCACCGCGTCATCCCAGGGCAACTTGCTCTTTGGGCTGTAGACAGCCACCCTCGGTGCCACCTCGAGTTTGACGCGCTGCTGGTTGATTTCAGGATCGGCGATTCCATTCAGAATCTGCCTGGCCTGCACATCGGCCATGGGCTCGAAGTCCACCCCCCTGATCGTGCATTCGCTTGAAATAACCGGCGCAGCGGGAATCAGAAAGCTACCGCCGCGGTAATTCAAGAGCCACTCCACTTCCAAGCCCTGCTCCAATACCCAGAAGGCCACGCCGTATGCCTTGAGGTGATTGGCCTGCCCATCGTCCATGGGAATCAGAAGCCTGCTCGCCTGCATGGTGAAAGCCACCATGAGCAACACCGATAGCAAAATCACCCCTCTCACTCGTGTTTGGAACATGCCGGAAAGATAACCTCGACATCCCTCCTAAGAAGATCACCGACACGCAACGAATCAGAACGGAGCGTCCTCGCCTGGACCGTTCATCTTGGATCCAACGGTCATGGTCTTGGCGCCACTGTCAGCAAAACTCGTGTTGGGCGCCATCGCCCCTCCCCCATCAAACGGGCTCTCCTCAAAGGCGTTGAAATCAGAGAATTTAGCAAGGTGCTTGGTGAACCGGAGCTTCACGGTGTCCAGCCCACCATTCCGGTGCTTCGCCACAATCAACTCTCCCAGACCCTCTGTGTCCATACCATCGGCATCCTCAGTGATACCATAGTACTCCGGACGATAGATAAAGCTCACAATATCAGCATCCTGCTCGATGGCCCCAGACTCCCGGAGATCGGACAAAATCGGACGTTTGTCGCCTCCTCGGGTCTCCACCGATCTCGACAACTGAGACAGCGCAATGACCGGAACATTGAGCTCCTTGGCAATGCTCTTGATCGACCGGCTGATGGTCGAGATTTCCTGCTCCCGATTTCCCTTGCCATTGTCGCTGCCGGCGGTCATCAACTGGAGGTAATCAATGATGACCATGTTGATCCCATGCTTCTGCTTTAGTCGACGGCACTTGGCCCTCAACTCAAAGACACTCAATGCAGGCGTGTCGTCGATAAACAACTGGGCTTTTGTCAGCTTGGCAATTCGGGTCTGTAGTTGCTGGTATTCATAGTCCTGCAAGTCTCCCTTCCGAAACTTCTCCGCGCTCAATTCAGATTCAGCGGCAACCAAACGCTGCACCAACTGAGACGAACTCATCTCAAGAGAAAAAATGGCCACCGGTACACCATGGTCTACCGCCATATTGCGAGCCATGGACAAGACAAAGGCCGTCTTTCCCATACCCGGTCGGGCAGCCAAAACGACCATATCGGAATTCTGCCAACCACCGGTCAGCGCATCCAACGCCTTGAATCCCGTCGGCGTGCCACTGACCCCGTCTTCGTTTAGCCTTGCCTGATCGATCCCATCCATCACCTCTTGGATGACCGACTTCATGTCCTGGTAATCCTTTCTGATGTTCCCCTCGGCCACCTCGAACAGTTGCTGCTCAGACCGGTCTAGCAAGTCAAAGACATCCGTCGTGTCCTCAAAAGCCGCCTCTATGGTCTGGCTTGAGATGCGAATGAGCTCGCGCTGAATGAACTTCTGGGCCACGATGCGCGCGTGGGACTCGACATTGGCTGTACTGGCCACCCTGTCGGTCAGACCCGCCACATAGGCAGGGCCTCCACAAAATCCCAGCTCTCCCTCCTTACGCAAGCGCTCCGTCACCGTCAAAAGATCGATGGGCTCTGAGTCGCCAAACAAATCCTTGATGGCCTTGAAAATCGACCCGTGAGACTCCTTGTAGAAGGCTTCGGGCTCCAGAATGTCCACCACGGCATTCACCGCGGCCAACTCGAGCATGCACGCACCCAAGACGGCCTCTTCCAACTCGATTGCTTGGGGCTGTTTCTTTCCAATGCCCGACAATCCCGGAGCGAGTGACGGGGTCTTCTTTGCGGATTTCCGCTTGGTTTTCAGGGGTTTGTCTTCGGCCACGAGCAATGGGGTATGGACCTCCAAATTAGCAGTTCACAGCCCTTATAAAACTGTTCCATATCCACGGCGAGTCCACACCACTGTCCACAACGTACTTTTCTTCACGATGCGCTCGCCTCTTTATTTGCTCTTTGTCTTGGCCCTTTTGTCCATCGCCGGGTGTCAGACCATCAAGGACCCCCCCACAGTAAAATGGCTTCAGCCAAGCGGCTCTCCATTGTGGGCGCCAGATTCCAATGTCCCATTGCGCTTCACCTACATTGACCCAGCCCCAGAGCAAGGACGACAAGAATTGGCAACCTGGCGGGTGGACATCGGACCCGAGAACGGAGCCGGATCAAGTGCCTCCATCATTTGGTGGAGTGCAACAGGGGAAACGCCATCCAACCTGCCTGTAGAAGGCCAAGATGTCATCGACACAGTCGATCTGACCTGGACGGTTCCGGGATTTGACGGCGGACTTCCAAGTTCTGCAGCATTGCAATTGACAGTCAGCATTTGGGACAGTCAAGGGGCAAGGGCTGCAAATTTCGCAACGGCGGAAATTCAACACCCCCCTCTCGAATCCACCGGCATCGCTTATGTCGCCGCGAACGAACCTGGAACTGTCTATTGGATGCCCCACTTCCAACCCGACGCAGCATCGGTCACATCCACCTCCTCCGAAACAGTTCGGTCCCTGATGCACTTTGATGGAAAAGAGTGCATCCTGGTGGGCTATGCCAACCATGTCGAGTCTTGGGCTGTCCCACCAGCATCCCCAGGACCATTGGTTTGGACCAGAACTGCACCGTTTGGGCCGCAAACAGGGGGGCTCCGCTTTCTTCGTCGGCCCGGCGAGGGACAATCCACATCCGCACTCATTGCCATCGGCTGGGCGGACCGAGTCGAGTGGATCAACAGCAATGGACATGTGCAGCAATCTTGGCTTTTGCTCGAGGAAGAAACGCTGATTGACGCCGCTGTAATCAACGGTCACATGCTCCTTCTTGCCCGGACCAATGCCGGTGAATTGCGCATGATACAATGCAATTTGGACCAATCTGCCAGAATGAACTCCATCACTTGGACACCCGAAGCTCCGGGTTCATTGGGCCCCAATGGACAAGCTTGGTTGATCCAACTCGAAGGCGATCCGACCACCATAGAAGCAGATGGCATGGCACGACGCTGGTATACCGAATCCAATGGACAGAGCGGATTGAATACCCAACCCATCCTCGGAAATGGACCAGTATCAGGGGCCGGCATCTTCGAAATCGGCGGAAGCTGGGTCAGTCGGGAACAATGGCACTGGATTCCATCCAATGGCGCCGCCTTTACCGCTCAGCCATTTGCCGCTGGACCACTTGCCGAGGACCGGGCCCAGTCAGCCATGTGGGTCAACTTGGCCTCCCCTGTATCCGAATGGAGCGCAGTCTCCACTTCTGGTGGTGCTTTAATCCCTTCCCTGTCCATCCCCTTGAATGCCTCCGGGGCAGCAATCTGTATCGCACACAACAGAATTGGGCCACCTTGAGAACTTCCCGCAGACTTTATCGGTAAACCATAGATTAATTTCATTTTTGTTCGATGTCCGACATGCTCAAATTCCCCCAGGACAATCCTGACTTCAAAGTCGCCCTCAGCATGAGTCTCGTGCTGTTCGGCTTCGACGGAAATCAGCTTCAATTGCTGCTGGCAAGAAGCCAACGCGCTCCATTTCAAGGGGCACTTTTCTTCCCAAGCCGATACCTTGAGGCACAAGACGAATTGGCCCTCAGTGCCCGCAGCATGTTCCACGGCCTCTTTGGCTACGACGATCCAGAAATCATCGAGCAACTCAAGGCCTTTGGCGGGGTCTTTCGTCACCCCATGGGGAGGGTGGTCAATGTGGGCTTTTATGCCCTCGTCCGAAAAGAAGACTTCCTGGCAGAAAAATGGGAATCCCATGGCATGCAATGGGTCCCCATCGACAGGGTACCGGACCTCGCCTTCGACCACAACGAAGTGGCCACCTATGCGAGAGAGCGCCTCAAGCGCAGGGTCAAACGCAGACCGGTCGGCTTCCACCTGCTCCCCGCCGAGTTTACCCTTGGACAACTTCAATCCCTTTATGAGCAGGCGCTTGGCAAGACCTTCGACAAGCGGAATTTCAGGAAGAAGCTCTTCAAAAGTCCCCTGTTGACCGATCTAGAGAAAAAGGCCACGGGGGGCGAGAAAGGACAACACAAGGGCAGCCAGCTCTACACCTTTGACCGGGAGCGGTATCAGCGCATGAAAAGCGAGGGGTACGACTTCCTCTTCTAGCGGCGAAAAGCCGAAGTGGGGGTTCCCCTTCGAAATCAAAGGCCGAACTCAGCCTGCAGCTTATCGACGCAGTCCAATGCTTCCCAAGGGAAGAGTCTGACCTCCCGCACAATGGTGCTTCCGTCGGCCGCCTTGAATTCCTTTTTCACAGTCTCTGTCTTCCGGCCCATGTGACCATACGCAGCCGACTCAGTGTAAATGGGGGTGCGCAGAGCAAACCGCTGCTCGATGTCATAAGGCCGCATGGGAAAGATGGACGCAATTCGCTCGGCGATTTCGCCGTCAGAGACACCGACCTTGCTGGTTCCGTACGTATTCACATACAACCCCACCGGATCGGCCACTCCAATGGCATAGGCCACCTGAACAAGTACCTCGTCGCAAACCCCTGCCGCCACCAAATTCTTGGCCGCATGGCGGGTCGCATAGGCAGCACTTCTGTCCACCTTGGACGGATCCTTACCACTGAATGCCCCGCCTCCGTGAGCACCTCGGCCACCATACGTGTCCACGATGATTTTTCGTCCGGTCAACCCCGTGTCGCCGTGCGGACCACCAATGACAAATTTCCCAGTGGGGTTGACGTGAAGCTTGTGGTCGCCCTTGAACAGGCTCCGCACGCGGTCAGGACACCCTGCTAGAACACGCGGAAGGACAATGTTGGCTACGTCCTCCTTGATTCGGGCCAACATGGTATCCTCATCAGCGTCAAAATCATCGTGCTGTGTAGACACCACCACGGCTTCCACACGAAGCGGGGTGTTGTCATCAGCATACTCAATGGTCACCTGACTCTTGCTGTCCGGCCTGAGGTAAGGAATCTCTCTGCCCTCTCTCCTCAAATCCGCAAGCACCCTGAGCAACCGGTGGCTGAGGTCGAGCGGCAACGGCATGAAGTCGTCCGTCTCCCGGCAGGCATACCCAAACATCATCCCTTGGTCACCCGCCCCTTGCTCCTCAGGCGCCGCGCGCTCAACCCCTTGGTTGATGTCTGGACTCTGTTCATGTATGGCACTGAGCACGCCACAACTCGCGGCGTCAAACATGTATTCACTTTTGGTGTAGCCGATTCGGTCAATGGTGTCCCGTGCAATCTGCTGAACATCGAGATAGGCTTCACTCTTTACCTCGCCTGCCAGAATCACCTGCCCCGTGGTTACCAAGGTCTCACAAGCCACCTTGGATTGCGGATCAAACGCGAGAAAATGATCAATTAGAGCGTCCGATATCTGATCGGCCACCTTGTCGGGATGGCCCTCACTAACGGACTCAGAGGTGAAGAAATAAGGCATGTGATCGAAGTCGAAAGGGGTTCTGCTTGCGCGTTGCGAAGATGCCACTTTGTTTGACTTAAAGCGAAAGACAAACCAACAACGCCAAACATGTCTAGATAACCCTTGGGAATGAAGGAGCGCTCTGACAAAACCTCCGTTCTTTGCCCACATGCGTTCGGCCCATTGAAATCGATATTCAATGGACATTGACTGCCGTCTGCATGAGCGCCATGCCTCCAAACACTCCCCACCCCTCTAGGCAAGACGTCCTGAGACTCGATGCCTTGGGGTTGTTGAATGAATTCGCGGGAGATCTCGTCGGAATTGAAGATCCCGATGCCCTTCTATGGGCAGTGGCAGAGCGGACCATTAGCAAATTGGGATGGTTGGACTGCGTGATCTACCTCTTGGATCCCCATCGGAACGTCCTGATACAAAAGGCCGCATTCGGTCCCAAAAGCATCGACTACAAGGCCATTTTTCAACCGCTTGAAATCCCCATCGGACGCGGGGTGGTTGGCCGGGTGGCCAGCACCGGCGAATCCCTCCGCATCGTCGACACCAGCCAGTTCATCGATTACATCCAAGACGATGCGATTCGCCTCTCAGAGCTGGCTGTGCCCATCCGTTGGGGTGACACCATTCTGGGCGTCATCGACAGCGAACATCCGGATTCCAATTTCTACACGGTAGAAGACCAGTTGATTCTGGAAACCATTGCGGGCATCACCGCAACCAAAATCAAGAACGCAACCAACGCCAAATCCAACGCGGACTTGGCGCTGTTCTACGAGCGAAATCCCAACGCCGTTCTTCAACTGGATGAAGAGCGAACGGTCTGTTTCATCAATAAAAGCGCCCAGCTCTCCTTTCCCGAATATCCTAAATGCGGTAGCACCATCAGCGAAAAGGGGCTGGAGGAGGCGCTCCAAAAGGCGGCCATCAAAGGCCACTCCACCTGGCGCTCATTTCACATCATCCCAGAGACATCGGAAGCCAGAACCAGAGAGTTCCAGATCGTCCACCTCCCATCGGGACAGTTCAACCTATACGGAAGCGACATCACGCACCTGCTCACACTGCAAAAAGCCGCAGAAGCCGCCAACGAGGCCAAATCGCGATTCCTCTCGGTGATGAGCCACGAAATTCGAACTCCCCTGAATGCCATCCTCGGCTTGACCGACCTCCTGATCCACGACGACCCGTCAAGGAAAGAGCAACTCCAACACTTGGCGTACATGGAGTTCAGTGGTCGTCACCTTCTCAGCCTAGTCAACGACATTCTGGACCTCGAGAAAATGGCATCCGGAAAGATTTCCAGTCTTCCCGACGAGTTCAACCTCCATGGTTTGATTTCCAACATCATGGATTCCTTTCGCAATCAGGCAGAACGGGTGGGCCTTGACCTCTCCCTAAAACTGGATCCAAGCGTGCCAAAAAAACTGGTTACAGATGCGAAATGGATTACCCAAATCCTCAACAATCTCATCAGCAATTCCATCAAGTACACGGACCAAGGCCAAATTGAGGTTTGCGTGTCTTGGCTGGATGGCAATGCCACTCCAAACGGATCTTCCACTGTCCGATTCGAAGTGCGCGATACGGGAAGGGGCATTGAGCAAAAAGAACAGGATCGAATCCTGCAGCCCTTCGAGCAAATCCAAACCGACACCAACATTGAAGGCACCGGTCTGGGACTCACCATTGTCAAAAGCATCGTCGATCAGATGAAGGGCACCTTGTCCATCACCAGCACACCTGGCGATGGATCCACATTCACTGTAGAATTCCCTGTCAAAAACGCGAAAGACGGGCATTCACAGTGGCGCATGCCCTCTGAAACCAGCCCTACAAAGACAGGCGAAGGACCAAAAGGTCAAATCAAACAAACCGATTCAGACCTGTCTCTCAATGCAGACGAACGCCCCAATTGCCCCATCCTGCTCACAGACGACAACGAACTGAACCGATTCGTCGCTTCAAAATTGCTGTCTCGATGGGGGTTTGAGGTCATCGAAGCCGAAAACGGACGAGAAGCCGTTGACGCTTGGTCACAACACGGGCCCTGCATCATTTTGATGGATGTGCAGATGCCAGAAATGGACGGCATTGAAGCAACGCGTAAGATCCGATCAGAGGAGCTGAGAAAGGGAATCCAACGCTCCCCCATTCTCGCCTTGACAGCAGATGCAGAGGAAAAGACATTTGACCGAATCATGGCCTCCGGAATGGACAACCGAATCGTAAAGCCATTCGACCCTCCTGCACTCAAAGACATTCTGGGCAGGGCCATGGCCCAATTCATGTCAAACGCATCCTGAATTGGCAGGCCCGCTCGAAAGCCCTCAACATTTCAGCCCACCCAGGGGCCGTTATTTCTTTCGGAAGAACAACCGAATGGGCACCCCGCTAAAGTCGTATCGTTCCCGGAAGCGGTTCTCCAAAAAGCGCTTATATGGGTCCTTGATATACTGCGGCAAGTTGCAGTAGAAGGCAAACGTGGGCACCTGAGATGAAATCTGGGTGATGTATTTGATGCTGACGCTCTTGCCCTTGTAAATGGGGGGTGGCTGATCACGGCAAATCGGAAGGAACTCGTCGTTGAGCTCCGACGTGGAAATCTTCAACTTTCGCTGATGGTACACGTGGATCGCCGCCTCAAGCGCTTTGAAAACACGCTGCTTCGTCACATTGGACGCAAAGATGACCGGCACATCAGAGAACGGCGCCATCTTCTCCTCAAGCTTGGCCCGGTAAGCATTCATGGTATGCTCATCCTTCTCAACGAGGTCCCACTTGTTGACCACGACCACAGCACCGCGATAGCTGTCCAATACGTGCCAGAAAATGTGCTGATCCTGTTTCTCAAATCCCTGCGTGGCATCAACCAGCAACAGACAAACATCACTTTGATCAATGGCCTTGACCGTCCTGACAGCACTGTAGAATTCGAGGTTGTCATCCACCTTCTTGCGTTTACGCAAGCCCGCAGTATCCACAATCTCAAAATCAAACCCAAAGGCATTGAACCGGGAGTGCACGCTGTCCCTGGTTGTACCGGCGATGTCTGTGACAATGTTCCGCTCCTCTCCCAGGAGGGTATTGATCAGCGTGCTCTTCCCCACGTTTGGCCTTCCCACCACCGCAAGCTTTGGCAAACCCAACTCGTCTCCCTCTTCTATGGCCGGAAGATGCTGCACCAAAGCATCCAAAAAATCACCTGTTCCGTAGCCATTGTTCGCACTAATGCCAAACAATACATCTCCAATGCCCAACCCATAAAACTCAGCTGTGGTGTACTCCTGTGAACCTGTGTCCACCTTGTTAACCACCAACATCACAGGCTTGCCACTCCTGCGAACCAATTGGGCTATATCCTGATCACTGTCTCTTATACACATCTGACGCTGCCGACGATCCTACCTGTGTAG
>CAXHAW010000013.1:0-14646 GCA_964014525.1 uncultured bacterium | reverse complement strand
CCACAGATACCGAAACACTCACATCCAATGCTGGCAAGAGCTCAACAGTACCCGACCAGACTGCAGTGCACCCATTGGCATCCGTTAAAATGCCTGTATAATCACCGGCTTCCAATCCCGTCACCTCCACGCCGCTGCCAATGCTGCCCGCCGTGCCGACCCACAAGACTGAATAGTCTGGAATGCCTCCCGAAGCAGTGGCGAAAAGCGCGCCATCTGCGCCGTCACAACCAACAGGCAACGTGTTTGTCTCAAAGACCAAGGGTTCGGGCTCCTGAAGGACAAAACCCACCTCAGCCACACACCCGTTGGCGTCCGTTGCAGTCGCAGTATAGTCTCCTGTTCCAAGGTCAGCTATTGACAGCCCCGCCGCTGGACCGGTGCTCCCGGACCAAACGATGACATAACCAGGCGTCCCGCCCTCAACAACAGCGAGCGCTGAGCCATCCTCATCTCCAAAACAAGACGGCATCGTGGCCATGACGGACACCTCCAAGGCGTCAGGAGCGAACACCTCCACCACCGTGTCCAAGGCGCACCCCAATTGATCCGCAATGCCAACACCATATGTTCCTGCAGACAACCCCTCAATGTTCAGCCCTGTCCCCACCACTTCAAGCGAGCCAAGGTTGACCCACGTGGCGCTGTAGGGGCCGACGCCACCCGACACAATGGCTGAAATGGAACCAGAGTCGGAGCCCGGACCCACGGCACACGCCAATGGTGTTGACTCAATGTCCACCATCACCGGGTCTGGATCAAGGAGCTCAACGGTTCCGGTCGATTCGCACCCCGCCTCGTCGATCAGATTGTATCCGAATACGCCAGCGGGCTGTTCATTCAAAAACGACCCTAAAACGGTGTCTCCAGAGGGCAGGACCCAAGACACGGTAAATGGAGGGGTCCCTCCCAAAGGCACGATGCCCACCGTTCCGTTCGATAACCCAGGGCAAGACGGTGCGGAAACAAAGGGGTCCGCCACCAATGCACCCGGCTCTTCCACGGTGACCGTTCCCGAACCCAGGCACCCATCAATTGCTGTGACCACTACACTGTATGTTCCTGGGGCAAGACCTGTCAGTGCACCCAGGTCTGGGCCGCTGGCCGAAAAGCCCTCTGGACCGGTCCAATCAAAAAATGTACCGCCATCGAACGCCGTGAAGGCCGTGCCGTTTTCCTCACCGTTGCAGGACACCGCGCTAGACCCCATGTTCACCTCAACAGGAGCTGGGTCCAGCAGGGACACGCTGGTTGATATGCTGCACCCGCCAATGTCCGTCGCAGTCACTGTATAGCTCCCTGCCTGCAAGCCAAAAACATCCGCCTCACTGCCTACAGTGTTGCCCTCTGCATCAACCCAGGAAAAACTGTATTCGCCCCCCAACCCTCCCGTGGCCACTGCAGAAACTGCGCCATCAGCAAAACCACTGCACTCTGGGTCTGTGCCAAATGCAAGAACCTCTCCTGGGGGAATCTCCACAATCACCAAGTCCTCGTCCGTACAGCCATTTGCATCTGTGGCTGACACCAGAACCGCCTGCTCACATACACCCGTCCCCACGGGTCCGGTTTCATCCGCATTATGAGACCAACTGTAGGTGACCGGGGCCGCCCCAAAATTGGGGGTCACCGCGATTTCACCGGAACAGGGGGCGTCACACGTGGGCAACTGAGAAACCAAAGAAGAAATGAAAAAGGGGAACGGCTCGTTCATGGTGGCCCCAAGCGGTGGGCAACCTGGCACGAACGCCAGATAACTGCCCGGGCCCAAGTTGGCTTGAACAGCGCCGAACAAGGTGTCGCTTTCAATGAGCCAATACACATCGGCCGCATCGACACCATTGGGCAATGACACCGTCAATATGCCATCGTCTGATCCACTGCATGAAATGGGGTCAAGCACGTCTATCTCGTCCGGACATTGCGCGCCAACCTGGGCTGAAGAGGCTAGGATCAAAAAGGGAAGCAAGAACCGTCCAAAACCAGGCCTCCGCCGTTGCAGAGAAAGAGAGGGGCCATATGCTCTGCAAGGTGTCTTCATCAGCGCGATGTTTCCTCTACGAATGAGATGGCCATGGGTTCCGTTCTGCTCATTGGAATGCAGCACAAGGGACATGACTGCCCTTTACGGGACAAGCCAGAATCCCGAGGGTAAATTCATGTGTGCTAGAGGCCGCTTGGCTCAGCGGGCCCACGTTCCAGTCGTACGCATAGCCCACGGTCACATTCTCTAAAATGCGAAGGGTGAGCAACCCGCTCAACGCCGTTTCATTTCGATAACCCAAACCGAAACGAATGACCTCATCATAATCGAACAAGGCTTGAACGTCAACAGCCACTGGCGCACCAGCGGAGAAGCGAAGTGACCCTGCGGGATGAAAACTCCAAGGTCCCTCAAGTCGAATTAAAGACCCCCCGTAAAACCCCACGTGACGGCGGAATCGGGTGTCCAGACCCCATTGATCCACAGAGGGCTCAATCAGATTTTGGACCGACAGTCCCCAGAACGTGTATTTGTTATATGCCCAAACCCCAAAGTCCAATGTGGGGGCAAGGAGTTGGTTGGCGTTGGAGGTGATTGCGGGATCATTGCCTGCCTGAAAGTCGGGCAGCACGATGTCACCCAGTGCCAAACGATACTGCATGAAACCAAACGCCGCACCAGCAGCCAGGCGCCAACCCTTGTCCATTTTCATGTGATAGGCGTACGCCAAATCGAGCTGGGTGAAGCCGTATGGCCCCGCGCTGTCATCGGTGACCCGCCCCCCAAATCCATGAATATTGCCTCCCGCTGAGCGGGCAATCTCCCCTTGCAAATTGGCATAGGCGGTTTGTGGAGCCCCATCGAACCCAGCCCACTGCTGCCGATACCCCGCCTTTAGTTCTAGACAATCTGAAAACCCTGCAAAGGCTGGGTTTTCCTGAAAATAATTGAACTGCCAATTGGTTCTGATGGGCAGCTGTTGGCCTTGGGCCATGCCGAATGACGCCGCCACAATGCCAGCAACGATCGCAAAACGGAAGAAAGAACGAATGCGCTTCATCGGATGATGGCCACGTGGCCGGTTTCCGGCGGAAGGGGAAGTTCCGCGTCGTTGAGTTCAATAACGTAATAGTAGGTGCCTGGGGTCAGCGGTTTACCAGAGCGGCCCTGCCCGTCCCACGCTTGGGCGTAACCCAATGAGCGGTGAACCAACTGGCCCCAGCGATTGAATACCTCCACCTTGGCGCCAGGGAAAGCAGCGATGCCGTCGATTCCCCAGAAATCATTGACGTTGTCCCCGTTTGGTGTGAAGCTGTTTGGAACACGGATGGGCGACCCAACCGTCACGGTCACCGCACTGCTGACTTGACAATCACCAACCTGACCGTCCACTTGGTAGGTGATGGTCTCGGCCGGCGTTACCGTCGTCGTCGCCATGTCAGGGTCAGAGAGATAAAAGTCCGGCGACCACACGTAACCAAACAAAGGGTCTCCCCCCACCACAGTGAGTTCGGCCGACGACCCAGGAATCAACGTGTGGTTGCAACAGGCGTCCATGGTCACCCCACTTCCCTCTAGCTCGACAACCATCGCACAAAGGGTGTCCGACGGGTCATGTTGGGTTCCAATGAGCAGAAAATACTCGCTGTTGTGCAAGAGATTTGACGACTCCCAAACCAAATCATTCGTGCCTGAAATGCAGGGGCCCATGGCAGTCAATGCCGCGGGGTCACAAGGGTTTCCTGACGAGCTCACAACCACGGCAGACAAGGTGTCCGGACCCAGCTGGCCTTCACAAGACACTTGAGAAATTCGAATGCGCGCATTGCCCGGGTTTTCAAAATCATGGTCGGACCGGAACCGAAGAACAGCCACATGGGTGGCGTCAATGCACTCGAAATTCAACAGGGCGTCCGCCTCATCGAGCACAAAAACCGATGTCGGCGCCTCGGGACAGAGCAACTGTGGGTCCGAGCAAGTCTGCGCGGAAAGAGGCAAAGTGGCCATCCAGAGTGCCAAGGGGCTCAAAAAAAGCCGTGAAGAATATCTGCACATGGGGTATAATCGAAGGTAGCCGTGTCAACGGCACGCCCTCGCGCACCGCCATCGTTTATCCACAACGGCAGGTGGGGAGGAGACGTTGCCCCGGCCCCCTTTAGTTTGAAAGGGAAATCAGAACCGCATCCTTCTCCACGGCCTCTCCTGGCGACACGAGAATAGACCCGATGCACCCCTCGCCTGCTGCGCGAAGCACGTTTTCCATCTTCATCGCTTCGAGAACCAGCATGGGGTCCCCTTCATTGACCTCTTGGCCCTTTTGAACCAAGACCTCAAGGACCTTGCCCGGCATGGGAGCGCGCAACTCCTTGGCTCCGGATGTTCCCGCCTCCTCAAGGCCCATGCGTTCCATGAGCTGCTCTCTCAAGCTGTGTGGTGCCAAGCGGTCCGAAACGCCGTCTAGACGAATGTCCCACACTCCGTCTGGACCGCAGTGCAAAGACACCCTGTGGTTACGGAGTCCAACGCGGACCCACCACACTCCTCTCGCGTCGCAGTGGGCTGTGCAAGTGTCGGGTGCGTCCGGGGCAAAATTGCCTGAAGTGTCGCGGTACATGACCATGGCGGCAATTTACCCACGAAGACGAGCCAAATTGCAGTCCATGTCTGGCATATACGTGCACATCCCATTCTGCGCCCAAGCCTGCACCTATTGCGACTTCCACTTTACCACCCGCTTGTCGGACCGGGAGGCCATGGTCCAGTCTTTGATTGGTGAGCTCCGTGCACAGATGCCCAGTTGGTCCGGACACACCTTTCGCACACTCTATTTCGGAGGCGGAACACCCAGCCTGCTCACGCCATCGGAATTGAAAGAAATCGCCAAAGTGGCCCAAGAAGAGGCCCATTGGGAACTGGAGGAGTGGACCGTGGAAGCCAACCCAGAAGACCTCAACCCACAAACCCTTGCGGCCTTGAGGGAGGCGGGAGTCGGCCGCCTTAGCATCGGGGTACAAAGCTTCCAGCCAGATGTCCTCAAGTGGATGAACCGGGTGCGGGGGGCCTACAATGCAAAGCAAACCGTGAAGTGGGCCGCAGAGGCAGGGTTTGAGCACCTCTCCCTTGACCTCATTTACGGGGTGCCTGTGGGTGATCCGCGCCGATGGGCTGACGACATGGAGACTGCGTGCAACCTGCCCGTCGACCACCTCAGCTGCTATATCCTCACCGCAGAGCCCAAAACTGCATACGGCCACCAGCTCCGCACTGGCGTCCTGTCCGCTCCACCCGATGACCGCGTATTGGAAGAATATGCTGCGCTGTGCGACACGACCCAAAAGGCGGGCTTCGAACACTACGAAGTTTCCAACTTCGCTAAACAAGGCGGCCGAAGCCAGCACAACAGCGCATACTGGGACGGAACGCCTTATCTCGGCATAGGCCCCGGCGCTCACAGCTTTCTTGAGGGGCGCCGCTGGTGGAATGCCCGATCCAACGCGAGGTACATGAAGGCGGCTGAAACGGGAGGCTTCGCAACGCAGAGAGAGTCAGAGGTGCTCGACTCAAAAGACCGCTTCAACGAGGCCTTGATCACAGGCCTGCGGCGGGTCGAGGGCGTGGACCCAAAGGCCCTTTTCAAACGCACAGGACTGGACATTCAATCCCAGCCGGGATTGACGGCCCTTCTGTCCGACGGGCGTTGCGAGTGGGTGAACGGGCGGTTGCGCATTCCTGAGGCTCAATGGCCTCTCGGGGACGCGATCACCCTGGGGCTCATCGCTTGACGCTCAGTTTTGGGCTGTGCGCCGTCTTTTCAGCATCACATCCAAAAACACACTCAGAATCAATATCGACGCTCCGCCATAGAACCCGGTGGGCATCACTTCCTCTTCACCAAAAATGACGAGGGCGAGAAGAATCGCATAAATCGGCTCCAAGTTGATGGCCATGGCAACCGTAAAGGGGCTCAGGACGCGCATCACCTCCACGGTTATGGCAAACGCAAGAGACGTGGCCACAAGACCCAGCAAAAGAAGCCAGCCCCAATCTGAGGGACTCGGCCAAGAGGCTGACCACTCTCCTGTCAAAAGCAAAACGAGACCCAAAACAAGACACGCCACCGTCAACTCCAGCCGAGAAACCGACAACGACGAGGCCCGCTGACACCAAACACTGTTCAATGTGCCGAACAGGGCCGCGCAAAAGGAACTCAACAAAGCCAAGGCCATGCCCTTCCCATATGCAACGTCAACCTGATACATCCACCAGAGCCCGAACAGCGCAAGCAACCCCAGAAGCAACTCTGACCCGTCGGGCTTTCGCCTCCGCACCACGGGTTCAATCAGGGCCACAAAAAAGGGGGCCGTTGCCATGACGGCCAGTGCAAGAGAAACGGTAGACGCCTTGATGGCCGCAAAAAACGAGACCCAATGCAATGCCACCAGCACGCCTGTCAACGCTACCGGGCCTCGCAATTCTCTGGGAATGCCACCCTGACTCTGCCTCATCACCACCCAAACGTGCAACCCGAGGGCGCCAATCAAGGTCCGCCAAAACACGAGCGGCACAGCAGGAAGAACAATCAGCTTTCCCAAAACGCCGGTGAACCCAAACACCACAACGGTAGCATGGAGCAACAGGATGGCCTTGGGCTGACTCATGCAATCAGTCCAACATCAAGCTCATGGACCAACGACGCCCATCGCGCCCTGTGCACACCAGCACGTGCCACCCTGGGGCAAGCCCCTCGGCGTCGATCTGCCATTCAGAACCCGCCAATTCAAGCCCTCCCCGACGGACTATGCGCGCGGCGGCATCCTGCAAGAACCACGTGATCACATCCACCTTTGACCGAAGCCTGAGGGGTCCCGACTGACCAAACGGCACAGGCCCTCCCTCAAGCATCCCGCCGAGCACATTGCCTTCAACGACCCCATTGGCACTGGTGTCAGGGAACACCACGACCACCGCCTGTGACGCTTGATCCGTGCAGATTCCATCCACGCTCGTTGCGGTCAAGAGGACCGTATATGTGCTGTCAAAGGGAAACTCGTGCTGTGGTGAGGCCGTAGTATCCAGAGGCGACCCGTCACCAAAGCTCCAAAAGAAGGACCCCGCCCCCTCTGAGAGATTCTCAAAGGGCAATGGCCCGTCTTCAGACTCCCACGGTGTGGGCGCCGAGAAAGCAGCAGAGACAGGTTCAGAAAGGTCGTCCGAACCCCTCGGCAAGATGGTATACCCATCCAAAAACGGCGCGTCATCATCGCGCTGTCCCCCAATGCCCGTGACGCCGAAGACGCCATTTGGTGGCGCTGAACCGAACAGGTCCGTGTCCGCGTCGATGACCATTTTGTATATGGCCGCTCCGTTGGAGACATAGACCTCGAACTGCGGGGGCAGGTTGGTCCAGTCATTGGGGTTGACCAACTCCACGCACTTCAACCGAACCAAATGGCTCTCAGTGCTCTCGTCCAACACATTGACGAGCTCCGCCTCCTGAAGGGGCTGGTCCTGAGCGGCCAAAATGAGGGTGTCCGCGAGTATCTGGGCGCGGCCTTGAAACTGTTGAATCGCACCGCGAATTCGCACACTGTCTCCCTCGTCAACCAGATAATTGAAGTTGTCGACCGGGCTGTACACCTCAATGCCCGAGGTTGGGTCGATGATCGTGAAGCGCAAGCCGGATGGGTAGGTGTTGAACCCGTGGACCACCCCCCTCAATTCGCAGGGTATCAACAGGCTATCGAGAACCCCGTTGGCATCAATCCCGCGCACATCGGCGATGGGATAATATGGAAAACCGAGGTCGCTCGGTGCAATCTGAACCACAACCGACGCAAGGGTGACAACGGCCTCCCCTTCAGTTACGGTCAAGGACAGGGTAAACGACTCGATCCCCTCCGGTTCGAAGTCGTCCACGATGCCCACTGTAAACGACTGAGCACCCAACCAACCTTGCGGAAACGTGATGTCCAAAGGGAACAATGTGCCAAAGTCCGAAACGGGAGTGGCCGTTCCCCCTTCCACAACTGAAATCTGGGCTTGAACCTCCCCAACCGGCATGGAGACAGGAAGCTCTATGAGAATGATGTCGCCCTCAAAAGCCACAATTTCGTCCAAAACGAACCCAATGATGGGCACGGCGTTAGTGTCAATCCCGCAGGGCAGAGCGTCATGATCACCAAAGAAGCTGAAGGTGTTTTCCGGATAATCCGCCCACTGCCCTTGGACCACCTCCCAATCGGGTGACCCCGTTGTCACGTCTGGATTCCGAACCAGCGTGTTGTGAAGCATGGTCACATCATTCACCGGCCAGCCCTCTCCCGGGTTCACCCCCACCTCGCCCAACACGTCGACCACCAACCCGTTCCGCTCCAAGGTGGTGGCGTCGTTCCCGTTGAACAAGGTGACGTCGTTGAGCAAATCAGCCAGCTGTGTCAGTTCGGGGACTGCCGAGGGGTTGACAATCGTGTAAACCTCTCCCGGCCCAAGGGTGCCAGAAAGGTCCACCTCGTGGTTGGGGGCTCCACTTCCGTTGTTGTAGGTCTTGACTGAGTACTCGCCCAAATCGGCGGTTGACGTGGCGCTGGGGTTATAAATCTCAAGCCCCTTGCTAAAGGTAGACCCGTCCACATATTCCGAAAAGAACAGGTCGGTGCAGAGTCCACTTGGGTCACATGGCAGGATGGAGACCTCCAGCGCTTCTGCGGACAAAAACCCACAAGAATCCGCGGCCAAACCAGATACCGAGAGGCCGGGCATAAAGGACGAGGTGTCGACTTCACCCAAGTGACTGAAGCCATAAACCCGGTAATCACCCAACCCCAGTGCACCAAAATCATACTGGGCAGTGGAGGTAGAGTCGATGATGTGATCGGCTTCATCGGTTATGACAAACAGGTAATCTGCCTCCGGGCTCTCCGACGTGTAGCCAAAATTCACAAGGGTGTTTGCGAATCCCTGACAACCGATAACCTGGTCATCCCCCGCTGCAGTTTGAACGGACCCGCCATCACAGCTTGGCGGCAAGCAATAAATGCGGTCAACTTCGACAGGCAAAGCACTAAAGGACACGCACCCAGTGGCGGAAATACTGTCATAAGGCGCTCCGTAAGCAACCGATGTCGCGTCCAGGTCACCATCGTAGCTCATTCCCCAGACCAAGCAAGGGCCCGAAGGAGAGCCGGAGAAGTCGTAACCAAGGTTGCCCTCGCCGCCAGGCACGACGTCAAGGACCTCGCCATCAAGGTTGGTGACAACCAAGCCATATTGACTCTCAATGGCGTTGGTCGAAGCAAAGAAGGGCAAGAATCCGCCGGCAAGGTCCACGCAGACTGCAGCCCCTCCGCCCTCATCACCCTGAGCAGAAATAAACCCCCCATCACACTCCAAAATATTGGTCATCCCCGGGGTGGGCTGCTGAAGCACCATCTGGTCAGAAGCGAAGGCGGGTCCTCCATCCGGGAGGCGAGCCCATGACAAGGCGCCCCCATTTTCAACGCCAAACATCCACTCATCAAGCTGCGGTTGCCCCGGGGTCAGCGAATCAATTAGATAGGGGTTGGTCTGGTCGGCAGTCCCGTAAACAACCGCGTCGAGAAGACCGGTCGTGGTCAACAGCGCCCCAAACGGGAAGTCAACACTGTCTCCCTCAAACAGAGCAACAGCATCTCCTCCATCCCGAAGCAGGCCGGGCTCGAACTCAAAATCGACCCCCTCCACTTCTGGGTTGGCCAAGAGGAAAAACCCGGCAGAATCCGTCTGGTGTCCATCCAAATCGAACGCGGCGTAAGCGGTTGATGTCAACACGCTGCCTCCCCCTTTAAAGAACACCACTATGTGGCCGTCCAAGGGTTGATTTGGCCCAGCAAAAAGCTCGACAAACTCGAGGCTGTCTGGCACCGTATAGCTGTCTGCGTCGACTTCATTCAAGAAAACATCTTGCGCCTCAGCCCAATACACGGGAAGAAAGACGGCCAAAAAGACGCTAGAGAGACGAAAAAAGGAGTTCTGTATAATGCGCACAACCAATGCGTTGGAATCGGGCGCGAAAGTACGACGCGTCCTGTCGTGCACGCTTTAACATTCGATGAATTCCACGCGGCGTTCCCTCCGTATCTTCAGGGGTTGCAAGCCCCAATTGAGTGTTTGCTGCCCACACACCATCGGAATGGCCCTAAAAAACGAGGAACTCAAGGACCGGCTGGACGCTTTCGTGCGGAAATATCACCGCAATGAAATGCTCAGAGGCAGCCTGATTCTGTCGGCATCATTGCCGGTTGCCTGGCTGCTGGTGATTGGCCTTGAGGCCCTCGGTAAATTCGATACGGAAATCCGGACCGGGCTGTTCTACTTTTTCCTCGCCACGGTGGTCTCCGTGGCCTTCCGATACTTGTTTCTCCCGGGCCTACGCTTGCTCCGTTTGCGCTCCGGGATAGGCCACGCAGAGGCAGCAAAAATCATTGGGCGACATTTTCCAGACATCGAGGACCGGCTGTTGAACACCCTGCAGCTTCAAGCCCATGCAAACTCCGTCGACCCAGGAAGCCAAGAGCTGATTTTGGCCTCCATTGCACAGCGCAGCAGCCAGCTCCGCCCGTATCCGTTTACCTCCGCAGTCGACTTCAAAGAAAACCGGAGATACCTCAAGTACGCCCTCCCTCCCATCGCTCTGTTTGCCGGTCTTTACTTGGCACTTCCAGAGGCGATGGAGGCGCCCACCGACCGATTGATCCATCACCGCACCGAAGTGATCGACCTGCCCGATTTCCGCCTGGTGGTTGACGGGGAGTTGCGCACCATCGCCAGAACGGACTTCACCCTCACGGTCCGCACAGAAGGGAAAGTGGTGCCTGCCCGGATAGACGTTCAGGCAGGGGAAGGTCGGTTCCGAATGGAGCGCAACGGCAGCGGTGTCTGGGAGCACACTTTCCGGGCCGTCCGAGAAACGCTGGACCTGGTGGTCTCTGCGCCCGGAACACCAGCACTAGACTTGGTTTTGGTCGTTTTGCCCCAACCCGAGCTCCAAGACCTCAAGGTGTCCGTCCGGCCCCCTGTGCACACCGGGCTGCCTCCGTTTGAGCAGCGAAATGAAGGTGACTTGGACGTGCCCGAGGGCAGCGTCCTCTCCTTCCAGTTGACAACAAGACATGCCGAGAACCTGGGACTGCGTTGGGGACCGGCAACAGAAGGGCTTCTGCCAGATTTGGACAATCGCTTCAGCTTCACCAAGACAGTCAAAGAAGACTTAACCTACGCACTCCACCCAAGCTCGGCTGCCGTCGTACAAGCAGACTCAGTGCGTTACCGACTCCGCTCCATTGAGGACAGGAGGCCAAGCATAAGGGTGGCGGAAATTCAAGACAGCCTCACGTTGAATCGAATTGCATTCAATGGACTTGTCCAAGATGACTATGGCTTCAGCTCTTTGCGCTTCGTCTACCAGAAAAAAGGCGGCACCAAAGAGAGTGTTGCCTTGGAAAAACCGTCCGGCAGAGACGATGGATTCATTCACTTGTGGGACCTGTCCAATGCAGGAGTTGCCTTGGGCGACGAGGTCGAGTATTGGTTTGAAATCCGGGACAACGATGGGGTCAACGGGGCCAAGATGACACAGTCCAGAACCTTCGTTCATCAAGCGCCAACCGCGGAAGAGCTCGCACAACAGCTTGACAGCGCAGACACAGAGTTGACAGCCGCCTTGGAAGCCAATCTAGAAGAAGCGCGGCGGCTTCGTGAGGAGATGCAGGAACTGCGCCGAGAACTCATGGAAGAAGAAGAGCTCGGGTGGGAAGAAAAGGCGGCCATCGAAGAGCTTCTGAAACAACAGGAAGCCCTCAAGGAAGAGGTGCAGCAAATGCAGAAGGAAAACCGGAAGAAAAACGAAATGCAAGCGGAATTCGCTCAGCCCAATGAAGCGCTGCTAAAAAAGCAAGAAGAACTGCAGCGGCTTATGGATGAGGTCATGACGGATGAACTGCAGCAGATGTTCGATGATTTGCGCGACCTCATGGAGGAGCTGGAAGAGGGCGACAAGGAAAAAATTGAGGAGCAGCTTGAGCAAATGGACCTTGACCAAGAGGCCGTGGAGCAGGAGTTGGACCGCGCGCTCGAACAATTCAAACAACTGCAGTGGGAGCAGAAGATGGAGGAGGCCATATCGGACCTTGAGAAGCTCGCAGAGGATCAGGAAAGCCTGGCTGAGGAGACCCAAGAGGGCGAAACCCCAGAGGAAGAACTCAAGGCCAAACAAGACTCACTGGACCAGAAGTTCGATCGCATCCAAGAGGCGTTGGACGACGCAGAAAAGCTCGACAAAGAGCTCGACAACCCCAACGGCATGCCCAAGATGGAGGAGCTCCAAGAGGAGATCAAACAGGACATGGATGAGGCCGGGGAGAAGCTAGACAGCGGGAAAGAAAAGAAGGCCTCTGAGAGCCAAAAGAAGGCGGCAAAGAAGATGCAGAAAATGGCCCAGCAGATGGAAAACGCCATGGAGCAGCAGGAACAAGAGTCCACGGAAGAAGACATGGAGGCCCTGCGGGCGCTGCTCGAAAACATCATCACCCTGTCCTTCGACGAAGAAGACCTCATGTCCGCTGTCGGGGACACAGAAAAAGACGACCCTCGGTATGTGTCACACGGCCAATTCCAACGAAAGCTCAAGGATGATGCAGAAATGGTCAAGGACAGCCTGTTTGCACTGAGCAAGCGCATCACCCAGCTCCAGAGCATCGTCAACCGAGAAATAAGCCTCGTCAATCTGCACATGGGTCAGGCTCTAGACGGATTTACAGACCGAGAAACGGGCATCATCACCACGAATCAGCAATACGTGATGACCTCGTTCAACAACCTAGCGCTCCTTCTGGACGAGGTACTTCAGCAAATGCAAAACGAGTCAAGCTGCAATAAGCCGGGAACAGGAAACTGCGAAAAACCGGGGGGAAGTGGCGCAAAACCATCCCCCAGTGCCAAGCAAATCAAGGGCATGCAACAATCGCTTTCCAAGCAGCTGGAGCGAATGAAGGAGAAAATGAAGGGCTTCAACAAAGGCGAAGGAAAAGAAGGAAAACGGGGACTCAGCAAGGAACTCGCCCAGATGGCGGCACAACAATCGGCCATTCGTAAAATGACCCAAGAGCTTGGAGAACAGCTCAATGAAGACGGGTCCGGCACAGGGAACGGCTTGGAAGAAATCGCCAAGCAAATGGAAGATGTGGAGAAAGACATAGTCAACGGGGCCCTCGACCAGCTCACGCTCGACCGGCAAAGGGACATACTGACAAGGCTCCTCAAGGCAGAGAACGCGGAGCGGATTCGAGGAGAAAAAGAAGAACGTGAATCCCGCACAGCAAGAGAGATGCCGGCCGAATTGCCCCCCAGTTTGGAAGACTACGAAAGGAAAAAAGCCCAGGAGATTGAATTGCTCAGAACGGTTCCAGCAGACCTCACTCCATATTACAAGCTCAGGGTCAACGATTATTTCAATACTTTGGAAGTCCCGAATAGGGAGTGAATTCACATCATGTCCGCAGTGAGACAATTGCAGATCGCCTCCCAGATGGAGAGCATCACCCAAGTCGAAGGGCTCATCAACGAACTCTGCGAAGAGTTTGGCGTAGAGGAGACCCATTACGGAGAAATCCTGATTGCCATGACAGAGGCCGTGAACAACGCGGTCGTCCACGGCAACAAACTGGACACAGAGAAGATGGTCGACATCGAGGTCCGAACGGAAGGGCAAACCATGGAGTTTCGCATCTCCGACCAAGGGCCTGGCTTCGACTTTGACAACATCCCCGACCCAACGGCACCAGAAAACCTCGAAAAGCCAAACGGACGCGGTGTTTTCCTGATGCGCCAACTCGCAGACACATGTGAATTCGAAGAGCTTGGCAGGGTCGCCATTTTGCGCTTCGAACAAGCCCTGCCGCAGCCTGTCACCGCCCAGTGAACTCTGCGGGCACCATCACATTTCAGTCTCTTCACACGCCATTCAGGCTCCAACAGCGGACCGCTGTTCGTTTGTGGCTCACCAAGTGCCTTGCCGAACGCAATCAAACACCTGGTGAATTGAACTTTATGTTCACCACTGACGAAGAGGTGCTCCGCCTCAACCAACAGCACCTCAATCACGACTACTTCACGGACATCCTGACCTTTCCAATGCCATCAGGCCAAGGCATATCAGCAGACCTCGTGCTGTCAATCGACCGCATCCGAGAAAACGCTAAAACACTGGGAAACAACACGATAGACGAAACCCACCGGGTCATGGCCCATGGCATTCTTCACCTCATCGGACACAACGATGACACCCTTGCAGCCCAACAAAAAATGCGCGCTGCAGAAGACCACTGGCTCAGTAACAAGGCACGACCAACAACCACAAACTGATGTTCCACGTGGAACCCTCAACATGCTAGATAAATACGACGTGGTCGTGGTCGGAGGTGGCCATGCCGGCAACGAAGCGGCCCACGCCGCCGCTCAACTGGGCAGCAAAGTTCTCCTGGTCACTATGAACCTAACCACCATTGGCGCCATGAGCTGTAACCCAGCGATGGGCGGGGTTGCCAAAGGACAAATCCTCCGTGAGATCGACGCACTCGGCGGAATGCTGTCTCTTATACACATCTCCGAGCCCACGAGACTTCACGGAA
>CAXHAW010000012.1:0-15065 GCA_964014525.1 uncultured bacterium | reverse complement strand
TTGGCCCGATGTAGAGGTGGTTTTGGATGATGTGCGCATAGAAGACGCACTGCAACGGGGCCAGGACTTCTTGGCGCTTGATGAGATTGGGTTTCGAATGGCCTGTTTGCCCCTGCTTGCTAATCAATTGGAGGTCAGGTCGTTGCGTTTGCAGGGGGGCAAGGTGAGCTTGAAGCGAACGAAATCTGGGGAAGAGAATTGGCAGTTTTGGCACCGTTCAGACACGGGTTCAGATGGGCCAGAAGGCTGGAAAGTCGAGGGAATAGAGGTTCTGGATGTGGAGGTGGTTGGCGAATGGAACGGGACAGATGAGCGGGTGGCTTGGTCGGGTCTTGTGGTCGCTTCAGACTTGGCGTTGGTGTCGGAGGACGGCAGCCTTTCGGCCAGAGGCCATTTGGAGGCCGACGGAGTGGATTTGCAAACGGGTAGTGACCAATGGCTAGAGGACAGGGCTGTGCGTTGTGACTTGGATTTAAGGGCCGCGGGTGACAGGGTGGATTTGGTGGTGGCCGATGGGCACATAGGCGGGGAAGACTGGGATGTGGAGTTGGCGGGTGTTATGGCTTCTGCCCCAGGGGACTTCCGGATTGCGCTGTCTTCAGATCGGTTTGCCATCGGGGCAGCCGAGTCGACGTTGCCTCCAGGAGTGTATCGGGTGTTGAAGCCGACGCTCTCCGGGCTGGGCGGGGCTGTTCAAGTGGAATTGAGCGTAGGCGGGCCTGTGGGTCTGGGCCACTGGGGAGGCCCGAATGTTTCTGAGTGGGATGGGGGTTGGGCCTTGAGGCTCGGAGAGAGGGGGACGACGTGGACGGATGGCCTCAATCGAGCGCGTTGGACTTCGGGTGTTGTGGAGGTGTTTAGCAAGCCAACAGGATGGAAGGCCTTGGGCCGTTCTGTTGGCGTGGGTGTTGCCGGGGGTGAATTCCAAGGCGGCGTGGAAGTGGAACAAGGCCGCGATGCGATGCGTGTCGAGGTCGATGGGCGCGGTGTCTTTAGGCCCAATGGAATTTGGGCATGGTCTGGGTACCCTTCGGTGGACTCTTGGAAAGAATGGGCCGTGGGCGCCGAGGGGCAAGTGGAGTTGAGGGGAGGGGTGAAGCTGTTGATTCGCGAGGGCCAAGGGATCAAATGGGATGTTGCTCCAGGCACAAACGCAGCGCTGTCTGGACTTTCCGTGGTGAAGGCGGGGCAGGCCATTTTTTTGGAGACGGCAGAAGGGGAGGTGGTGGAAGGTGGCCAATGGAATGTTCAGTTGGGGGGCGTCAGTTTGCCAGGACTTGCGGGCCGTGCCCAAGCCAGTTGGGCCAATGGTGCGGGCCGCATGATTGTGGATTTAGTTCAATTGGACGTTGATGCCTTACTGTCCTTGGTGGATGACGTCAAGGGTGGTGCTGGCATGCGGGGCGGCGCGTTGGCAGGGCCGTGGAGTCTGGAGGTGAGCTGCGGCCCAGTCTCTCACGGACCCCTTGATTTTGAGCGGTTGTCCTTGGCGGGAACATGGACAGATGGGGCTTTAGATGTGGGGGCGTTGGAAGCGGTTGGTTTGGATGGCCGGGTGGAGGCAACAGGCAGGGTTGACATGACCGCGGCATCTTTTGATGGCCGATTGGTGGACGCTGACTTTGCTCAGGTCCTTGAGGGAACCTCCGGGATGGGTCAAGACATTTTGCTCGCCCGACATGTGCGCGGAAGGGTGTGGGCGGAAGGCAAGGTGTCTCATGTGTTTGGCCGAACGGAATCGGCACCTTGGGACGCGGATGTGCAGTTGCGTCTGGAGCAGGCAGAATTGATCGGTTTTGAGTTGCTGCAAGAGATTCCGGATGTGTTGGAGTCGGAGCGCAAGTACCGTTTGATCTCGGATGCGCAGGATTTGAGGCGGCGCCTGAATCGGGTCCGTTTTGATCCATTGGATGTTCGGCTGCAATTGGAAAGTGGAATGATCACTTTGGACCCGGTGGAGATCGGTTCCGACGCGTTGGATTTGGGAGTGAAAGGGTGGTACCGGATGGGAGGCCCCATGGACTTCACCCTTGACTTTGCTTTGCGTGACCTTAAATCTGAGGGGGGAGAATTCGGGCGGATGGAGGAGGATGGTTTGGGGCACCGGTTTTTTCTTGCCATGCGAGGGACCCTTGAAAACCCTGAATTTGGCTACGATCGAAATGCGCACCAGTCGCACAGGAAGGAGGGGCGTCAGGGCGCATGGGGCCGGTTGCGAGACGCGTTTCAAGGAGAGTTGAACCGCGGTCGCGAAAATTCAACGGAACTCCGGGCCATTTCACCGGACTCGGCTGGGGTGGGTACGGTTATCCCTCCGGTGCAAACGATTGATATTCCGATTGTTGCGGAAGACGACGACGACGACTTCTGATTTTAATCAAGACGAATGCGGGTTGTGAACCGACAAACGTTAATATTTGGTATATTGCACACCTTCTTAAGCGGAATGAACTCCGCGGAAGGACTTAACCAAATTGGCTTGTGTCACTTAAAGCCGATAAACGTCGACGCTTTGTCGGCGTTTTTTTATTTGAATGCATTGCCTTGGAGGCCGCTTGTGAAGCCTCTGCCCGTTATTTCATACCAATTTCGTCCTGCGGACGTTTGTTTCGCGATGTAAACCATGGCCTTACGCAGCAAGCAAACTTCTCGGTTCATTCTTCTTCTTGGGGCGACGGCCATTGTAGCGCTAACGCTCTGGTCCAGCGGCCGCATTGCGCGGACCCTGAGGTTGGAAGAGCAGAGGAAGGTGAAGCTTTGGTCTGAAGCCATCGTGCAGCGGGCGCAACTGGTGCGTTACACGGATGCGCTTTTTGCCTCTCTCCGAACCGAGGAACGCGACAAGGCGGATTTGATGGGCGAGGCGTATCGCATCATCCAAGAGGCTGAGCCTGGAGCGCCAGTTGACTTGACATTCATCACCCGGTTCATTCAGGGAAACCGGACGATTCCCGTCTTGGTATACAAAGACGGTGAGCTCCAAGCTGACATCAACGTTCCCGAAGAATTGCGAGCCCCAGACCGGTTGGACTCCATGCGCTTGGTCTTGGAGGAAAACAATTCTGTGATTGAGTTTGAGGAGGGGTTGATGGTGTACTACGATCAAAGCAATCGCTTTCGTGAGTTGCAGTCGGTCATGGACGACCTGATCCATTCATTCATTTCGGAGACGGTGCTCAATTCTGCCTCCATACCCGTCTTGCTCGCTGACTCAACGCTCAACAACATTTTGCAGGCAGACCGGTTCGAGGAAGATGATTTGGCCGACACGACTGCGCTGATGAGCCGCCTGACTGCCATCAACCCTCCGATTGCATTGGACCTGCCTGAAACGGGTCGCCGCTGGATTTTGTACGATGAATCCATTGTGCTCAAGCAGTTGCGGTTTTTCCCTGTGATTCAACTTTTGATTATTGGTGGCTTTCTCTTGCTGGCCTATTCTACGTTCAGTGCGTTCCGCAGGTCAGAGCAGAACCGGGTTTGGGTGGGGATGGCAAAGGAGACAGCACATCAGTTGGGCACGCCGCTCTCTGCGCTCTTGGCTTGGGTTGAGGTGCTGAGGGGAGAGGGCGTTTCAGAGGAGGTGCTGGGGGAGCTGGGAAAGGACTTAGACCGGTTGCGCACGGTGACGGACCGATTCTCCAAAATCGGGTCTGACCCGGAATTGGGGGTCCACGACCTGGGCCTTTTCGTCGCCGACACCATGGGGTATTTGGAGCGCCGGATGCCAAGGGCTGTGGACTTTCGTGTAGAGGCTCCGGAAAATGCAGTTTATGCGGCGATTAACCCCGCACTCTTCGGCTGGGTCTTGGAGAACCTCACCAAAAACTCGGTGGACGCCATGGAGGGTGCTGGTGCCTTGGATGTGAAATTGACGATGGACCAAGGCAAGGTCCTTTTGGATATTGAAGATGATGGCAAGGGGATGCCCCGCCGTGTGCAGCGACAAATTTTCGACCCTGGTTTCAGCACAAAAGCTAGGGGTTGGGGCCTCGGCTTGAGCTTGGTTCGGCGCATTGTCCGGGAATATCACGGAGGCCAGATTGTGATTTTACGGAGTGAAGAGGGTGTGGGAACCACGTTCCGTGTCACTCTTCCGGTGGATTCCGGGAGTTGATGGCTAAATTCGCGCACTCCTTGGCCCGGATGGCGGAATTGGTAGACGCGCTCGACTCAAACTCGAGTTCCTTTGGAGTGTGGGTTCGATTCCCACTCCGGGTACACTTACTTCTCAGCATTGGCGCGGCCTTGAGGCCCCTCTGAGAAGTCCGTGTGACGGCAGTTCTGTCACACACTTACCAACATCGGCATCGCACCAGAGTAACCACCAACCGTCTAACGGCCTCGGCCTGATAGTAGACGACACCCGTTGGTGCCGGACTCCGTCGATCAATAGGCGCGTTCTGTGCGCCCTTCTTTCCAAAAGACAAAGGCGCGGTTGGCCACCCGGTTGCCTCCTGGCGTGGGGAAGTTGCCCGTGAAGTACCAGTCTCCGCGGTGGTTTGGGATGGCCTCGTGCAGGCCGGGAACGCTTTGGAAGATGATGCGGACCTCCGCTTTCATGTCAGCCGGTGTCAGGAGCTCAGAAATCTTGTTTGCTGTTTCTTCTTCGGCTAGGCTTTCGTAGATGGGCTGGACCTTGTTTTCCTGTTGGTCATAGGGCTTTTCAAGCTCGGCCTTGCAATCCTGATACACCTGTTCGATCAAGGCTTCGTTGCCCCGTTCCCTGTGCAGCGCAATGGCCGCTTGGAACGCCACGAAATCTCCTAAGCGGGCCATGTCGATGCCGTAGCAATCGGGGTAGCGGATTTGGGGAGCGCTGCTGGCCACTACAATGCGTCTTGGGCCCAGGCGATCGAGGATGCGGAGGATGCTGCGTTTCAGCGTCGTGCCTCGGACGACGCTGTCGTCGATGACGACCATCTGGTCTTCGCCCCGCTTGATCGTGCCGTAGGTGATGTCGTAAGCGTGGGCCACGAGGTCATCGCGAGCGCCGTCGTCCGCGATGAAGGTGCGGAGTTTGGCATCCTTAAGGGCAATCTTTTCGACCCGAGGCCGCTCTTCGAGAATGGCCCGGACTTCGTCGGGATCAGGATGCATCCCGAGCCCAAGGATGCGCTGGATTTTGCTCTGGCTGAGGTGGCTTTCCATGCCGCGAACCAGACCGTAATAGGAGGTTTCTGCGGTGTTCGGGATGAAGCTGAAGACCGTGGAGTCGAGGTCGTGCTCGATGGCCTCAAGCACGCGGGGAACGAGGGACTCCCCGAGTGCAACACGCTCCCGGTAGATGTCTGCATCGTTGCCGCGTGAGAAATAGATGCGCTCGAAGCTGCAAGGCGTGTGCTTTGCGGGCTCACGGACTGCGGTGACCTGACTGGTGCCATTGCGCTTAATAATCAGGGCATCGCCTGGCGCGAGTTCCTTAACATCTGAGGTGATGGTGTTAAAGGCCGTCTGGATGACCGGCCGTTCCGAAGCGGCGACAATGACTTCATCGTCCTCATACCAGAAGCAGGGGCGGATGCCGTTGGGGTCGCGGGCAATGAAGGCTTCACCTGTGCCGACGATGCCGCCCATCACATACCCACCGTCCCAATTTGTTGAGGCGCGGCGGAGGACATTGGCCATGTCCAGTTGGTCGGCGATGAGCCTGCTGATTTCGTCGTTTTCGTGTCCTTCTTTTTTGAATTTGCGGAAGGCTTTTTCCACTTCTTCATCGAGAAAGTGGCCCACCTTTTCGAGGATGGTGACCGTGTCGGCCTTTTCCTTTGGGTGCTGCCCTAACTCAACCAGAATATCGAAGAGCTCATCGACGTTCGTGAGGTTGAAGTTACCTGCGAGCGCCAGGGTGCGGCTGCGCCAGTTGTTTTGTCTCAGGAAGGGATGGACCCGCTCAATGGTGTTGCGACCATAGGTTCCATAGCGAAGGTGCCCGAGGAAAACCTCTCCCGTAAAGGCGTGTTCCCGCTGGAGCCATTCGGCGTCCTTGAGGCGTTCTGAATTGTGTTTTTGTGTGTCGGCAAACCGACCCATGACCTGACTGAAGAGGTCTTCGATTGGTTGCTTGGCCGTCGACCGTGACCGGCTCAAGTAACGGCTGCCTGGGGGGACGTCAATTTTTACATTGGCCAGGCCCACACCATCTTGTCCACGGTTTCGCTGCTTCTCCATCAGGAGGTACATCTTGTTGAGGCCGTACAGGGCCGTCCCATACGTGTCGATGTAGTATTGAAGGGGCTTTTTGAGCCTGAGCAGCGCGATGCCGCACTCGTGTTGAAGAAGGTCACTCATCGGTGCCGAGCTGAACTGGGTTTGCGAATGTAGAGCCAGCCCGGTTCATTCTTGGTACTGTTGGTTTTTCAGGACAGGGGAAGTCGCTTGACCCACTTGTAGTTGGCCCGGGTGAGATACCACATCATGATCGGGACAATCACCAAGGTCAGGAATGTGGCGAAAGTCAACCCATAGATGATGGCCCAGCTCATGGGCTTCCAAAAGATGTTGTTGTCTCCCCCGATGTACATTTTGGGGTCGTATTCCGCCAGGAGGCTAACGAAATCAATGTTGATTCCAATGGCCAATGGCAGGAGGCCGAGAATGGTGGTGATCGCGGTCAGAAGGACGGGGCGAAGACGGGTTTTGCCCCCTTGAATGATGAGGGGAACCACTTCTGAGAAAGGCAGCAAGTCGTTTTCGCCAAGGCTGAGATCGGTTTTTCTCCGGTCCATGAGCAGGTTGGTGTAATCGATGAGGACAATGGCGTTGTTGACGACCACTCCGGCGAGAGAAATGATGCCAATCATGGTCATGATGATCACGAAATCTTGTCGGAATATGACCAGCCCCAAGAACACACCGGTGAGCGAAAACAGGACGCTGAACCCGATGATGAAAGGCGTTGAGATGCTGTTGAATTGTGCGACGATGATGAGAAAGATGAGGAACAGCGCGATCACAAGGGCCTTGGAGAGGAACGCCATTTCCTTGGCCTGTTCTTCTTGCTGGCCTGTGAATTCCCATTGGATTCCGGGTTGGCTTGGATAACCATCCAGCTCAGCCTTGATGGAGGCCACCACTTCATTTGCATTGAACCCGCCGAGTACGTTTGAAGCGAGGGTCACGGTGCGATCTAGGTCTTTTCGTTTGATGGCGTTGTAGGTGGTCGATCGTCCAGCGGATGCCACCGCGGAGATGGGCACCTCTTTGATTTGACCATCGGATTGGCTTCGGAAGATGACCTTCTGGTTCATCAGGGCGTCAGCATTGTTTCTGTACTCCTCAGCGAAGCGCAAGTTGATGGGGTAGTCGTCTTCTCCATCCTTGAAGCGGCTCACCTCTCTTCCAAAGAGGGCGCTCCTGAGGGCAAATCCGATTTGTTGGGTGCTGAGCCCATACCGCCGGGCTTTGCCGCGGTCGATGGTGATGGGCATTTCGGGCTTGGACTTCTCAACATCCAGCTTGAGCCCTTCGATGCCTTGAATACCGGTGGACTCGATGAAACGTTTGATGCCGTCTGCATAAGCGAGTGCGGTCTCATAGTCGGCTCCTGTAATCTCAATGTTGATGGGCAGACCTTGGGGTGGACCGTCTGAATTTTTTGTGGCCCGAATGGTGGCGTCTGGATATCCCTTGACCTCATCGCGGATGGCGTTGAGCACATCAGTGGTGCTGAAGCCTTCGCGGTCTTGAAACTTGACAAAGCTGACGGTGATTCGACCCTTGTGCGGGGTGGCGCCGAGCTGGGGCCCTTCCGCTGGGTCGGACGTGCCCTCGCCCACTTGGGCGATAACGGAGTTGGTTAGGAACTGCTCTTTGACACCGTCTAGTCCGTCGCGCATGAACTCTTGACGGTTGATCGCGGCCATCACCATGTCTTCCACATCCTTTGTTACGCGGTTTGTCTCTTCGATATCGGTGCCAATGGGCATGTCGATGTAGACATTGACATACTGTGGCTCATTGAGGGGGAAGAACTCCACTTTGGGAGGGAAGACCGCCAGCAACATGAGCGAGCCGAAGAGCAAACCAATCATTCCGTAGAAGAACAACCATGGTTTGGCCCCACGGAGACTGAATTGCAGGAGTCGTTCGTAGCTGTTTTCGAGGGCGGGCAGCAATCGGTTTTGGAACACCGCGGTGGCGGGCGTCAAGAGGTACCGGTTGAGCAAGCCCACCACGCCGCCAATGATGAGCAGGTTGCCGAGCGTGTTCCACCCGGCACCGAGCAGCAACAGACCCAAAACAAAGAAGATGCCCGTGGTGATGAACAGGCGGCGCACGTTCATTTCGGCCTCCTCGACCCTCATGTAGATGCTGGTCAGCACGGGGTTGATCACAAGCGCAATGAAGAGGGAGGAGGACAGCACGATGATCAGCGTCATCGGCAGGTATTTCATGAACTCCCCGATCATGCCTGGCCATATGGCAAGCGGCATGAAGGCCGCGAGGGTGGTTGCTGTGGAGGCAATGATGGGCCAAGCGACTTCACCCACGCCAAAGCGAGCGGCGTCGAATGGCGACAAACCCTCGTCCATTAATCTGTAGATGTTCTCGACGACGACGATGCCATTGTCCACGAGCATTCCCAGGGCGAGGACCAGGGCAAAGAGCACCATGACGTTGAACGTGATGCCCAAAGCATTGAGGATGGCGAAGCTGAGGAACATGGACAGGGGGATGGCAACCCCCACGAAGAGGGCATTGCGCAAACCGAGGAAGAAGAGCAAGACGCCGACGACGAGCAAGACCCCCAGAATGATGCTGTTTTGAAGCTCGTCGACCTGGGTTCTGGTTTGATCAGATTGGTCAGAAGTGATGCTGATGCTGACGTCTTCAGGAAGGAACTCGGCTTCCGCTTCGGCGATGATTCTGTTGATCTCGTCGGAGGCAATGATGAGGTTTTCTCCCGCGCGTTTTCGGACGTCCAGGGAGACGACGGGCTTGCCCCATTCGCGGGCGAAGCTGGTGGCGTCTTGGTCAACGAACCGAACCGTAGCGAGGTCGCGCAAATAGACGGGCATGCCCTTTTCGGACTTCACGATGACGGACTCGAGGTCAGCGGCGTCTCGGAGGTCTCCCACGACTTGTACTGTGCGCCGTCGACCATCCATGAGAATGTCGCCGCCTGATATGCTGACGTTTTCCTGGCCGATGGCCTGGGCAATGTCGTTGAAGCTGACGAGCATGGCTTCTGCTCGCAAATAGTCGATTTCGACCTCCATCTCCTTGTCGTTGACGCCTCGGATTTCAGCCTCATTGATTTGTGGCAGGTCCTCGATTCGCTTTTGGAGCGCTTCGGCGAAGTCTTCCAACTGATCGACCGGGTAATCACCGGACAGGTTGACTTGCATGACAGGGATGAGCTCCGTGAAATTCAGGTCAAAGACATTGGGGTCACTGGGCAAATCATCTGGAAAACTGGGGTCGCTCATGGCGACATCGACCTTGTCTTTGACCTTTCGCAAGGCCACCTCCGGTGTGACGGAGAAGTCGAACTTGACGTCGATGGCACTGTATCCCTGCTGGCTCGTGGAGAGGATTTTGTCGATTCCCGTGATGCCCTTGAGCTCCTTTTCGATGGGGCGCGTGATGAGCTTTTCAATGTCGCTGGGACTGTTTCCCGGGTAGGCGGTACCGATGTACACCTCGGGAACCTGCACCTCTGGAAAGCTTTCCTTGGGCACGGTGATGTAGGATGAAATACCGGCGATGAGAATGATGGCAATCAGGACGGCCACCGTAGTCCGGTTTCGAATTGAGGCTGTGCTGAGCCCGAATTCCTTGAGGTTCTTTTGCTCCATGTTGGATGCGAATGCGGTTCGGGTGTGGTTCAGCGAAGGATTTGGACTTCTTCTCCTTCGACGACTTGGCCGGCGCCGCGGTCGATGATGACCGCACCCGGTTGCAAACCGTCAAGTACCAAGACCTGGTCGAGGTAAGCTGTTCCGATGCGGATGGGCTGGCGGACGGCTTTTCCGTTGACGATGCTGTAGACGAAATCACGGCCGTCGCGGTCTTGGAGAATGAGCCCAGCGGGAAGCGAGAGGGCGGAGTCCAGGTGCAGGTCATTGATGCGAAGCGAAACGAACTGGTTGGGCAGCAATCCTGCGCTTTCCTGAACTGGAACCACCACGTCAAATGTGCGGTTTGCGGGCTCGATGTATCGACCCACTCGGCCGATACTGGAACGAAGCGTGTCCAGTCCGGACACGATCACCTCCACATATTGACCCTCTGAGACGGCCCCGACATAATGGTCGCTCACCTTGGCGCGGACGTACATTTCTTTCAGATCGAGTAAGCGTGCGACGGGTTGCATGGGGGAGGCCATGCCCCCCTCCTTGGCGAAAACCCGGTCCACGGTTCCATCAAAAGGGGCGGTTACATCGCCTAGGTCCACTTGTTGATTGAATGCGGCAATGCCCTCTTCTAGTGCTTCTACCCCCGTCCTGGCCTCGAGCAGTTGAACCTCGGTTCCGATGCCCTGACTCCAGAGGCGCTCTTGTCGTGACAACACCTCCTTGGCCAATGCGAGGCGGGTTTCGAGTTCATCGAGATTGCTTGCAACGGCCTCGTTGTCGAGCTTGAGGATCACCTGTCCCTTGCGGACTGTTTGGCCTTCTTCAACGAGGATTCGGGTTACTGTTCCTTGGCTCATTGGAATGACCTGCGCCATGCGGTCGGTCTCTACGTTGCCTTGGACTGTAAAGAAGTGGTCGAATGGGGCGGAGACCGTGGTGAGCGTGGTCACTTTTCGGGACTCTGACTTGGCTTGGCCCTGATTTGCTGAGGGCGTGTCTCCTGCGGAGTCGCCACAAGCGACTAGAAAGAGGGCGGGGGACGCCAGGAGAATGAATTTGCGGATCATGAGGTCAGGCGTTGAGGGAGCGTTGGAGTCGGAGGTGGGCATTGAGCCAGCGGAGGGTGGCCTGCGTCAGATTGCCCTGGGCGTTGACGCGTTGGTTCTGGGCCTGTGTGAGTTCGAAACTGCTCGCGAGGCCTTCGGTGAACCTGGTTCGGGTTCGGTCGAGGATGCGGGTGGCGAGGTCAAGGCCGCGCTGTGCTTGTTCGCGCTGTTTGAGGGCAGAGGTGTATTCTGAGAAAGCCGCTCGATACTCGAGGGTGGCTGCCTCTGTGAGTTGTTCAAGTGCTGTGGCTGCGCGGTCGCGGGTCAGTTGTGCCTGGAGGACTCGTTCCTTGCCTGCGAAGCTGGACCAGATTGGAATGGTCATCTGAACGCCAAAGAGCTGTATGGGGTACCAACTTCCTTGGCCCAAGAAGTCAAACGCGTCCCGCTGTGCGTTTCGTTGATTGGTATAGAATGCGCCGATGCTGGGCAATCCTGCCGCCTTTTCGTTGCGGATGCTGAGCTCGGAGAGTTCGAGGTTCTTGGATTGTGTCTGGATTTCTGGCAACCGAAGGGCATCGAATGGCGTTCCGAGCACTGCGGCACCGGTAAATGCGCCCTCCAGGGTTTTGAAGGAGTCCGCGAGGATGACGTTGGTCTCGACAGGCATCCCCATGGTGAACTTCAGTGCGTCGAGTGCCACGCTGGCCATGCTTTCGGCTGTTGTTCGTTGCTGTACGACGTCGGCCACCGAGAGCTCGAGTTGGTCTGCGTCGGTTGACTCTGCGAGCCCTTCTGAAACGATGGCACGGGTCTGGTCAAAGGACGCTTGCGCCAGTGACTCGGCTTCGCGCAGGATGCCCACATTCTCTTCGGCTGCCAACGCTGCGGCATACGCCTCCCCAGCGGCGCGCCGGGCATCGGCCACCGACTGGGATTCTGCAGCCTCCATGGCGCTCGCATATGCCTTGGCGGCTTGGATCCCAATAAAATAGCTCGGGCTGAAAATGAGTTGTGTGGCCGTGATCCCAGCTGTCATGGTTTGCCCTGCCCCAAACTGGAATTCTTGAATGGCGTTTGGGTCGCTGGGGGGCGCATCGAGAGGAACACCGGTGGCCTGGGCGACACCACCGAGGAAGGAGGTCAGGTAATCAGGAAAACCAAAGACATCTCCGCTGGACACTTGGGTCGGAATGTCGAGGTAGCGGTTGTACTCGATGGTGCCACCGATTTGAGGAAACCCCGAGGAAATGGTTTCCCGTGTGCTGCTGGCCGCTTGGTCTTTATCGATTGTGGCATACCGCACCGCGTAGGCACGTTCAGCGGCGACGGATTGGGCCTCCTCTAAGGTGAGCCTTACGCCGGATTGGGCTTGCACGGAAGCGACCAGGAACCAGGCGCTGAGGGCGAGGGATAGACGACGAATCATGATGCGGCGATGGCCTGTGCGGCCTTTTTGCGGTGTTGGTAGTAGACCATTCCTTTCTCGGTGGTGATGCCCCGCAGGTGATAGGCATGGAGCTCTTGTTGGAGTTCGGAGAGCGGGCGGCCAAACTCTTCTAGGGTAGCGGGATCGGTCATGGCTTGTACCATGGCCATGTGGAGCCGGGAGATCAGCTTTGCGTCGAAGTCTTTGCGGTAAAACCCTTCGTTTTGGCCTCGATTGATGTTTCGGAGCAGGTAGCCCTGCATGTTTTTCAGCTTGTGGTCTTCAAGCCTTTGCATGGCGACCGGGTAGTATTTCTTGAGATCGAAGAGCATGCTTGGGTGCATTTCTCGAAGCTCTGACTGCATGTACTCCATGGCGCCGATGACGGCGTCGATGGCGTTCTCACCACTCTCGGCCAAGGCGCAGATGCGGGAATCTTGACGGATGCACATTTGGTCAAAGACTTGAAGCACCAAGTCCGACTTGTCCTTGCAATACTTGTAGAGCGTCTTTTTGGACACGCCGAGAGCACTGGCGATGTCGTCCATGCTGACCGCCCGAACACCGATTCGCCTGAAGGTCTGTTCACAGCCTTTGAGCAGCTCGATCAGGCGCACGTCTTTTGTAGATCCTTGTGTAGCTGGTGCCATCCGAAGATGAATTCAGGATGCAAAAATATCCGCTGATGTCAAGGTTGGAAACGAAATGGTTGTTAAAACGTTTCCTATGTTCCTTTGGTCATCATGAAAGCGCGCGACGAATGATGTCTGGGTCGGCCTTTTGAGCGAGGGTCACTTTCAAACGCGGCTCAGTGTCCATGGCGCGACGGATGGCGAATTGGGCCTCGTCATTTCGCGCCCAACTGCGGCGGGCGATGCCGTTGTTGACGTCCCAATGCAGCATGGAGGTTAAGCGGGCCTCCGCTTCAGGGGACCCGTCGAGGAGCATGCCGAAGCCGCCGTTCATGACCTCGCCCCAACCGACGCCACCGCCGTTGTGCAGTGAGACCCACGTGGCGCCGCGGAAGGCATCTCCAACGAAATTCTGGACGGCCATATCTGCGGTGAATGCGGAGCCGTCATAGATGTTGGATGTTTCTCGGTAGGGACTGTCCGTGCCGCTGACATCGTGGTGGTCGCGGCCGAGGATGACCGGCCCGGAAAGCCGGCCGTCGGCGATGGCGTTGTTGAAGGCCTTGGCGATGCGCATGCGGCCCTCGGCGTCGGCATAAAGGATGCGTGCCTGAGACCCCACGACGAGCTTGTTGGCCTTGGCGCCTTGAATCCACTGGATGTTGTCGGCCATCTGCTGGCGGATTTCGGCAGGCGACTCGGCCATCATCTGTTCCAAGACGTCACAGGCGATGGCGTCCGTGGTGTCGAGGTCGGCGGAATCGCCACTGCCGCAAACCCAGCGGAACGGGCCGAACCCGTAGTCAAAACACATCGGACCCATGATGTCTTGCACGTAACTGGGGTAGCGGAAGGCCTCTCCGTCCTCGGCCATGATGTCGGCGCCGGCGCGGGAACTCTCTAGCAAGAAGGCGTTGCCGTAGTCAAAGAAGTACGTGCCCCGGGCCGTGTGCCGGTTGACTGCTGCGGCATGGCGGCGCAGGCTTTCTTGGACGTGTACTTTAAATTTTTCCGGGTCTTCGGCCATCATCTTTTGGGCCTGTTCGAAGGAGAGCCCCGCCGGATAGTAGCCACCGGCCCAAGGGTTGTGAAGTGACGTTTGGTCTGATCCGAGGTGGACGTGAATGTCAGCGGTGTCGAAGTGTTCCCAGACGTCTACGACGTTTCCGAGGTAGGCAAAGCTCACGGTTTCCTTGGCGTCCATGGCGGCGCGCACCCTGTCGGCGAGCACGGCAACGTCTTCCACTACGTGATCGACCCAACCTTGTTCATGCCGCTTCCATGCGGCGGCGGGATCGACCTCGGCCGTCACAGACACCACACCGGCGATGTTTCCGGCTTTTGGTTGAGCGCCTGACATGCCGCCGAGTCCGGCCGTCACGAACAGCTTTCCAGCAAGAGAAGGGTTGTCTGGGTCGAGGCGCCGTCCAGCGTTCAAGACCGTGATGGTGGTGCCATGGACGATGCCCTGTGGACCGATGTACATGTATGAGCCCGCTGTCATTTGTCCATATTGGCTCACGCCCAAGGCGTTCATCCGCTCGTAGTCCTCACCGGTGCTGTAGTTGGGGATGACCATGCCGTTGGTGACGACAACCCGGGGTGCAGCGGGGTGGGAAGGGAACAAGCCCAGCGGATGGCCGCTGTACATGACCAAGGTCTGTTCCTCTGTCATTTCACTGAGGTAGCCCATCACGAGGCGATACTGGGCCCAGTTCTGAAATACGGACCCGTTGCCGCCGTAGGTGATGAGCTCCTCTGGGTGTTGGGCCACCGCGGGATCCAGGTTGTTTTGGATCATCAGCATGATGGCTGCCGCTTGTGGGGTCTTTGCGGGATACGTCTCAATGGGCCAGGCATGCATGGCGTATTCGGGCATGAACCGATACATGTATATGCGACCATAGGTGCGCAGCTCCTCAGCGAACTCTGGTGCGAGGATGGCATGCTGGTCAGCGGGGAAATACCGCAAGGCATTGGCCAGGGCCAGCTCCTTTTGTTTGGGGGACAGTGTGTCCTTGCGCACTGGAGCGTGGGGAACCTCGGCGCTTCGGGTTTTGGCCGAGGGGAGTGTTGATGGCAGGCCCTCGGAAATGGCGGCACGGAAGTCAGCTGGGGTTGCGGATGGCATGGCGGTCGGGGCAATGGTGTTCATGTC
>CAXHAW010000011.1:0-15316 GCA_964014525.1 uncultured bacterium | reverse complement strand
CCCTTCTGGCTCCGCGCCCTGGGGGGCATCCCCAACCCCATCGGTGGTGGCCCCATGGGCGGCGACCAAGACGTCTTGGTCGCCGCCGGATATCGGAGCCAAGGTCAATTCGATCAGATGGACTTTGGCATCAGCTTCGACAGTCCGTTCCTCACCTATGGCGTTTCGTACAGACAAATTTTAATGAAAACCGCTCCCGACGGGGCCCCGAACCACGATGCGATCTCAGTTCTGATCGGCTTGACAGAAGACAATTTCCGCGTCGGATACAGCTATGATATCACTGTGTCAAGCCTTGGTTGGGGCATCACGGATGGCGCCCACGAGCTGACCCTCAGTTATGTCTGGAAGACCCCAAGCCACCTGCGAACCCGACCCCACAGGATTCTCCCCTGCGCCGAATTCTAAAGGGCTCAAATCACGGGAAGCACGTTGACCTCCCGCTCCAAGGAAACGCCAAACTTGGCGAAGACATCGCTTTGGATGTCCTCAGCCAGCTTCACAAGGTCCGCCCCTTTCGCTCCCCCGCGATGGACCAGAACCAAAGCCTGACGGTCATGCACCCCGTGGGTGACCCGGTCGTGGCCTTTCCATCCAGCACGGTCAATCAACCATCCAGCTGCCACCTTCACTCCGTTCGGGGCCGGATAGTTCGGAACGTCAGGGTGCGACTTCAACAAGGAACCAAAAGCACCATCGTCCAAAACTGGGTTTTTGAAAAAGCTCCCCGCATTCCCAATCACGGCCGGATCAGGCAATTTGCTCCGGCGAATGCGAATGACCGCCTCTGAAACCGACCGGGCATCCGGGACATCAACCCCTCCGCGCTCCAACTCCGCCTTAATTGCCCCGTACGCCAACCTCAAATCAGGGGCCAAGGGAAGGCGAAAAGTCACATGTGTGATCACATATTGTCCCTTGAGTGCGCGCTTAAATGCACTCTCCCGATAGCCGAATTCACAATCTGAATGAGAGAAGGTTTGAGCCTCTCCTGTCTCGATGTCCACGGCATCAAGCGAATCAAACCTTTCCTCCAACTCCACCCCATATGCACCGATATTTTGCATGGGACCCGCACCCGTGCTGCCCGGGATCAGGGACAAATTTTCCAGCCCATTCCATCCGCGGTCCAAAGACGCCTGAACGAAATCGTGCCAGGCGACACCGGCCCCAACCTTCACAAACACTGACTCAGCGTCCCTGTGAACCTCTTCAATTCCATCTATTCCCAGTCGCAAAACCAACCCTGGAAGGTCACCGGTAAACAAGACATTGCTTCCCCCACCCAGCACGTGCAGAGGGCAACCACTGCGCCGACGCCACCGCAGGGCTTCCATGACTGCCTCCACCGATTCACAACAAACGAAGTGCTCCGCAATGGATGGCAAACCGAAGGTCGTGAGGTCAGCAAGGGGATGATGGGCTTCTAAATGCACGTCACGAAGTAACGGACTGGACTTGGTCCATCGTCTTCATCAAGGCATGGGTTCCAACCTTTCCATGTTCTTCACCGCCTCCTCATAGGCATCCAAGCCCATCGACACGAGTACACCAGACTCGGCACGATCCAACAGGGCTTGTGCATGCAGTCGATCCGCGTACGTTTTAATCTCAAGCAGATGGCGGCGATAGCGTCGCCCAATACGTTGATGTTCGACCACCCGGTCTGGGTCGGTCATTGCATACAGCGTGCCCAAATCGGGGGTAGCAAACCATTGGGGAACGAAGGCCTTGTCCATGTGCGAAAATTAACGGCGCCAACGCCTTCGTTTTTCGGAACTTCCTGCCATGAGCCAACCCCACTTTCCCGTTGCCTCTCGCCAGGCCGTGTGGCGACTTCCTGTCATTCTTATCGCGCTGCTCTATGTGCTCCCAATCTCAGGGCAAGAAGACAATCGCGGGTACCGAGTGTCCGTTGGTGATGCCGTTCCAGACTTTGACCTCAAGGACCTCAATGGCAAAACCTGGAACCGAAAGGACCTATTGGGAACAACCTATATCCTGCAGTTCACGGCATCCTGGTGCGGCGTTTGCCGCAAAGAAATGCCCCACTTGGAAAAGCGCGTATGGCAGCCTTTTAAAGATCAAGGACTGCAACTGCTCGGCGTTGACCTCGACGAACCCAAGGAAAAAGTCTTGGACCTTGCAGAAGACACCGGGGTGACCTATCCCATCTGTTTGGATACGGGCGGACAGCTGTTCTCCACGATAACCCAACCCAAAGCCGGTGTCACCCGAAATGTCGTGGTCGACCGCGAAGGAAACATCGCATTCATGACCCGGTTATTTGATGAAGCGGAGTTCGAAGCGATGATCCAAGCCGTGAGTTCCCTTCTCAAGGAATAAGGAATGACACCCAAGCAGAAAGACATGCGGCTAAAAGCCGAATCGCACTACGAATCCCAGCAATGGTCAGACGCTGAACGCCTGTTTCATGCCCTTTCCAAGCAAATAGAACCAGACGGTGATTTCCTGCACGACAGGGCCGTCTGCCTTTTCCAGCTCGGCCGGAAAACCGAAGCACTCAATCTGCTTGATCGCGCTGTCGGTCTCGAACCAAATAAAGGCTACCGATATGCATCCAGGGCTTGGATGCGTGCAGCCATGAAAGATGTAGACGGGGCCATTGAAGACTACCGAAAGGCCATCGAAATCGACCCAGACGACGCCATCACCCTCAACAACCTCGGCTTACTCGAAGAGCAATATGGGATGCGAAAGGCAGCCCAGGAGCGATTTCGCAGAGCCGACACACTAAGTGGAATCCTGCGCGAGGCCGGTGTCAATCCCCCCGAAATCGAAAAGGAATCGGATCCTGACGAAAACACAAAAGACAATTTGTGGGCCGAAGTCAAGGCCGTTTTTACAAAATCCGACCGCCGACGCGAATTTCTGAACTTCCTCAAAAACGGCTTGCGTCCATGATTCACGAGGGAGATTTTCTGGGTGGGCTCATGGTCCAAATACGCAACAAGCCCAGAGAAGAATGGTCAAACCTGACCGTCCTGCTGCCCAGTCGACGGGCTGCGAGGAAATTGGCGGATGCCCTCACGATGGACACGCCCCCCGGGACTTGGCTGCCCCGGTTCACAACCTTGGGAGAGTGGTCCGGCGAGCAACTCGGCAGAACCACGCCAGCGCGCCTCGAACTCTTAGTCGAACTGCAACAGGTCGCCGAATCCAACCGAAAGAGACTGACCTTGCCCGAATGGAACTCGTTTGAACGATTCCAGCCTTGGGGAATGGCCGCCCTTGGTGACTTTAACACCATCGACCACAACCTACTGGAAGCCCGACAGGTGTTCAGGGACCTGCGCAACATCAAAGACATAGATTCTTGGAGTTTCGGTGAACCCGACCTCCGTCCAGGGCAATTGCGGTTTCTGGAGCAATGGAATTCGCTCCTGCCCTTGTACCAGGAATTCCACACACATCTGGACAAACACCATTCGACCACCAATGCACACCTCGCCCGGCGCATGGCAGAGGAAGAAGGGTGGCTAGGGCAAGTCCACGGCGAAATCTGGATGGCAGGAGCCAATGCCTTGACTCCGGCTGAAAGACAGACGATAGACAGAATAGTCCGTGCCGGAAAAGGCCGCTGGATTTGGGATACGGACGTGGCTTGTGTGCGCAATGGCATGGAAGCCGGCCGATTCATTCGGGAGGTGGTCCCCAAATCCCAATGGGATGCATTGCCCCACCCCATGAAGGACGCCACCGAAGGAAGTGGATCGGGACGAGAATGGCGCATGATCACGTGCAGCTCCCGAACGTTACAGTCTCAATATGTCCGTCACATCATTGAGCAAAAAAAAGGCCAGTCACTCAATCGGGTCGGCGTGGTTCTTCCCTCTGCAGACCTGGCCCCGACCGTGTTGACGGCCCTGCCTCCTGAGGCTGGACAAGTCAACCTGACCATGGGGGTCCCTTTGGACAAAACACCCTTGCGCAGCTTCCTCTCCATTGCCCTTGGGCTTCAGGGAGACCGGGGTCGGCTTCACCACAACCGACTCAAGGCACTGCTCGCCCACCCGTTCACCCGGACTCTTCAACCGGCCGCTTCCGGCCAACTCGAGGCCTTGGGGAGAACCGCCGCCCGAAAAACATGGATCAGAATGACCCAAAAGGACCTCGCGGATTTTCCCGAGATCCAAGGTGCCTTGGCCCCGTGGTGGAACGCCCTCCATCATGCCCAATCTGAGCGCGATGACGGCACCTCGGTCATGCTGGAGACCCTCGCAGGGTGGTCAACCGAGACAGAAGACGACATCACAGACCCTTGGCTCTGCGCAGCGTGGGCAGGATTCAGGGACATTGTGGCGCTGCACCTGCGCAGCAACGACCGCTTGGGCCGCGAACCTGAACTCGCTGACACCCGAGCCCAACTCATGCGGTGGATGGGACAACACGCCGTTGACTTAGAAGGAGAGCCCTTCATCGGGTTGCAGGTGCTTGGACTGCTCGAAAGTCGGGGGCTGGATTTCGATGAGGTTTTCGTTCTCGATGTCAACGAAAGCATTCTCCCCGATGGATCCCCACCACCGAGCTTCATGCCACTCGACCTGCAAAGGGCCCATGGCCTTCCGGGAAGACCAGAACGCGATGGGATTTTCGCCGCCTATTTGCACAGGCTCTTGCACAGGGCAAAAACGGTCCACCTGGTCCATGTCGGTTCAGACCTTGGAGATGGGGGAACCGAACCCAGCCGTCACATTGCCCAACTGACCCGATGGGCAAGTGAATCACTGCCCGGTGTGAAGGTCAAGGCCCAGAACTGGTCCACCCCTCTTCCGGGACCAGCACCTGATGTGCCCGATCTGAAATGGACCGGCCTGGCCTCCAGCGCACTCGACCATATGATGCTCAACGGCATCAGTCCTTCCGCATTGAACCAAGCACTTCGGTGCAATCGGCAATTCCACTATCGCTATGTCTTGGGCTTTGGAGAAGCAGAGTCAGTGGAAGAACACCTCGAAGCAAACACCATCGGAACGGTCATCCACAAGGCCATCGAAATCGGCCTCAAACAAGCCGTGGGACAGGAACTGCACCCGTCACACCTAAGGCAACTCCAAAAGGAAATCAAGCCAAGACTGGAAGAAGCCCTCCGCATGACCAAGGAAGGGGCAAGAACCGACATCGGAGAAAACGTGCTGGTCCTTCGCATGGCTGCAACCATGGTGGGAAGGTGGATTCGGGAGGAACTCCAAGAATGGGGTCGGGACGAGTCTGTGCACCTTGTTGGTATGGAGGCTCCGCTCCGCAGAACGTTCACCCTTGAAGATGGTCGAACCATCTCCTTCTACGGTCTCGCCGATCGCGTGGAAAAACGAGAACGCAACGGAAATGTGGTCTGGCAGGTGCTTGACTACAAGACGGGCAAAGTCGAAGGAAAGGACCTCAAACTCGATGAAAAATGGGAGGAGAAGCTGGCCGACGGCCAGCATGACAAGGCACTTCAGCTTCTTCTGTATGCGGCCATGCTCCGCGCGGGATACCCAGAGGCAGAGCACATACGTCCCACCATACGTGCCGGCAGAAAAGGAAGCGGCGACAAAAGCAGCCTGCTGACCCTCTCTTGGGAAGGTGAGTCCGACTTGAGCGAATCACACGATCTCCAACTGCAATCCTGGCTGTCCAGTGTAATCCACGTCCTCCGCCCCGATGAACACGACGTCCCCGTCCGCCACAACCCAGAAAGCCGGTACTGCGCAGATTGTCTCGTACTGGAGTAGATTTCCGATATGGAGGAGGTGAACATGGGCTACACCAAAAAGACGCCGGCTGCGCGTTTGGTGCACTGTCAAGACCAGCATATCGCAGAATCTCGCTGACCATGGCCCGCCACCGCGTTCCCGTCCAAGCCCTCCGCAATTTCATCAGCATTCTGCTCGGTTTTGCGATAGGCGGTCTGAACAACCTGATCGTGTTGCCTTGGGTGTTCGGAGATGACAAGGGCACGTGGGGCCTCGTGACCTTTTCTGCGGCATGGGCCGCAACACTCGCCCCCATTCTGGCTTTCGGCTCACCCGCTTCGATGAACCGATTTCGAGGGCGTTGCGACCGAGAGGGCACCCTGGCGCAACTCTATGGAAGTCTCGCCCAACCCGGGTTGGTCCTGTTTTCCATTTTCATCGTGTTGCCCGCCCTGATTTTCCCCGAAACAAGTGCAGACATTTTGGGGCTACAAGGTGAAAAGCGAGCCGTCGTGCGGCCCATCGCATTGCTCACGGGCTTGCAGACCTGCCACATCTACTTCATCAGCTTCTTGAGCTCCAATCTCAAGACGAGCCTGGCCACCTTTACCCAAGAAACCGTGTTCAAGATGGGCTATCTCCTGCTCGTCACCGCGGTTGGATATGGCATCGTCACCCAACCCCAATTCGTGCCTGGCTTTGTCTGCTTGTACGCGCTCGTACTGAGCATCTTGCTTGCCCAAGCCATCGCCAACGGTTTCCAAATCGACATTCGCGGCATTCGAGATCGAAACTTGCTTCGAGAACTGCGCTGGTACTCCGGCACGATGATCTTGGGAAGCAGCGCCTCCATCATCATCAGTCAAATCGACATCATTATGGTCGGACGGTTGATGTCACTCGAATGGGTTCCCCTATTTGCCATCGCCTCCTTCATCGCTGCGGTCGTTCAAATTCCAAAACGGGCCGTCGGCCGCCTTTGGAATCCCCTCATCGCATCGGCAATAGACAAAGAAGACTTCATAGAAGCATTTCGCATCGTCAAACTGAACCACCGCACCGTGCTGTTGGCCTCGGGTTGGATTCTCGCCTGTATTTGTGCGTGCATGCCAGAAATAAATGCAATGCTGCATGAAGATTTCCGGGGGCTAAGCGCTGTCATCTTCACCGTGGGCTGTTTGCGCATCATCCAAGGCAGTGCAGGCGGGAGCCTGATGCTCCTGGGACAGTCCAAACACTATTCTTGGCTCATTGCATTGAATTGGGGCATGGTCTTCATCGCCATCCCCCTCAATCTGCTCTTCATCCCGGAATCCGGATTGGGCCTAGGCCTTTTGGGTGCGGCACTCGCCACACTCGTGTCGACGGGCACCTCCATTCTGCTGCGCCAATGGGTTGTCTGGCACCTATGGAAGCGGTTCACACCCGATCTTCATTCCATCGCCATCATTCTCTGCCTTTCCGCGCCCACCGGCCTTCTGACCCTGTGGACCCCAGACACCCACCCCGTGCTCTCACTGTTGCTGAAAAGCGCAGCCATCACGGTGTGGACAGCCGGTGCAGCCCACTGGCTAAAATTGGCCCCAGAGGCCACCGCCTTTGCGCTGAAGTTTGTTTCCAAGTCAGGAGGAAATCACTGACGAATCCACTCTTGCGTGCGGTACAAGAACCCCCAGTAGCCCCGCACTTTGAGAACGTCTGGCTCACCCTCCTCGAACCACATTTTACAATCGTAAATCCGGCCCTTCTTGGGGTCACAGATTGTGCCCTCATTCCACTCGCCCTCTTCGGCGACCATGTTGCGGACAATCTCCATTCCGAGGACGCGCTGGTCCTTTCGGTCATCTCCACATTTGTCGCAATGGGGGTCCTGGTCCTCGTCTGGCAGGCGAAACAGCTCAACGACCGTACCAAAATACTGTCCGTCCAACTCCGTGATCTCCACAATACTCTTGACCCGACCCTCGATCTCATCGTCTATGGTCTTCCATTTTCCGGTGAGGCTCTGAGCAGAGAGGGAAACCGTCATCGCCATCAAAACGGCGGTAAGGACAATGCGAATCATACAGGCAAATTAAGTGGGTTCGTGGGAGACGTCATCCATCCAGTCAGCGCGTTCTCCATTGCGACGCGCCTTGTTGAGGGCTGTGTCTAGATCGAAGCCCAAAATGAGGAAGAAGCAATTGACGTTGAGCCAGACCAGAAGCAGCAACAAGGTGCCAAGCGAACCATACAGACGGTTATAGCTCGAAAGCGAATTAGCAAACCAAGCGAAAGCAACGGAAGTGAGCACAATCAAGAGGGTGGTCACCACTGCACCCGGTGTGATGAAACGCCACCGCTCCTTGGAAAAGTCAGCCGCATTGAAAAGGGCGGCAATGGTTGCATAGAGCAACACCATGGTCACCACCCAACGAATCGCCTGAATGAGCGGCAAATCCTCAAGCGCCAAAACCCCATGGGACGTCAACCAATCCAATGCCGACCCACTGAACACGATGAGCAACACAGCGATGATCAAGAAAAGAGAAAAAACAACCATCAGCACCATGGAAATCGCCCTCAAAAGCAGCCAATTTCCGCGCCGCTCCAAATGGTGTGCTTCATTGAGCCCCGACAGTATTCCATTGATGCTGCTCGACGCATAAAACAGCATCAAAACGAATCCCAAACTGGTGATTTCAGGGTGAACCCCATTGGCCAACAAATCGGCTACCGTAGACTCTACCAGACCAAAAGTGTCTCCGGGAAAATAGGAGCGAAGTGCATCAAACAGACTCGCTTGGAAATCAGCAATGGGCACCAACGGCAACAAACTGAGCAAGACGAGAATCACCGGGAAAATGGCGACAAACACCTGAAAGGCAATCGCGGCAGCCCTGATTCCGAGCGACCCTTCCATGACCCCCACCACAAAAAAGCGGAAGACATTCCAGGCACTCATTCCCTCAAATCCCCAAGGGTGAATGCGCTCAAGAGGTGCCACCAACAACCACCGCAGCGGCGTCCGCTTCATCCATGATTCCCAAGGCTGTTCGCTCATTGTTGGAGGGCAGCCAATGCGACTGCGCTTTTGAGACTGATGTCCAAAGATTGAGGGCTGTGTGTCAGCCAACCCAGAGATACATAATCGACCCCAGCATCGCCAAAGGCGCGCACTGTATCCGGCGTCAACCCGCCGCTGGCCTCCGTCGGAATCCGACCCGCAATGTGGTCCACAACCGTGCGAACCTCATCCGGCGAAAAATTGTCAAGCAGCAACCGATCGGCGCCACCCGCAGCAAAAGCAGCCTTGGCTTCGGAGAGGTTCCGCACCTCCACAACCACGGGAACTGAACGCCCCACTTCAGCCAAATGCCGATGTGCTCCTTCCAAAGCCGCTTCAACTGAACCAGCATAGTCAATGTGGTTGTCCTTGATGAGAACTTGGTCAAAGAGGCCAAACCGATGATTGACCCCACCGCCAATGACCACGGCTTGCTTTTCAAAGAGCCTCAATCCCGGTGTGGTCTTTCGGGTGTCCAGCACGCGTGTCCCGGTTCCTTCCAAGACATCCACGACCCGCCGTGTGACGGTCGCCACACCACTCATCCGCTGCATGAAGTTCAACGCCAGTCGCTCTGCAGTCAAAATTTGAGCGGCAGGACCTTCCACTCGGGCCACCACCATGCCGGGCCGCACACGGTCTCCATCCTCAGCCAATGATTCGAATTGAACTTCTGAAGCACCAAACGCAAATACCGCTTCCGCCACGGCCAAACCGGCCAGAATGCCCTCACCCTTGACCAAGAATCCTGCAGCCTCGAACGCACCAGAAGGAACACAGGCTTCTGAAGTGATATCCCCAGAACCCAAATCCTCCTGCCAGGCCACTTTGATGGCCTCTCGCATCGGCTCAGGCAACGCCCAAAAAGCCCTGGTCTCCAACGGTCGTGAATCCGTCATCGCCGGCAAGTTAATTCGACGGACCTTCGAACATGCGAATTTCGCTCATCGTCATCGGCAAGACCACCAAACCTTGGTTGCGTGAAGGCATCAACGAGTACGTCAGCCGCCTTTCCCGTTACGCCCCATTCCGCTACTTGGAGCTGCCGGATGTCAAAATGCGAAACGCCCGCATCACAAATGAACAGATCAAGGCAGCGGAAGCTCCGGTGCTCCTCAAGGCACTGGAGGACGCAGACCATGTTGTGCTCCTCGACGAACGGGGCCAACAGCCGCGAAGCACAGAGCTTGCGAAATGGATTGAAGACCGACATCACCGTGGCATCCGGCACTTGGCACTCGTTGTCGGCGGTGCTTACGGCTTTGCTCCTGAAGTGAAAGCCAAGGCCGCCGAAAAACTCTCTTTGAGTTCTTTGACCTTTAGCCATCAAATGATTCGGCTTCTCGCAGTGGAACAACTCTACCGCGCGCAAACCATTCTGCGCGGCGAGCCCTATCACCACGAATGATCAGCTGGCAAGAATGAGGACCTTGTTGTCCAAGACTTCTACCGTGCCTCCATTCAAATCAAAGGCCTTCTCGCCTTCGTCCGTGTCCACCTTCACCGTCCCTTTCGAAAGGGTCGTGATCATGGCAGCATGATTGGAGAGCACACCCAACGCCCCATCTGAACCCGGAAGGAACACGTGGCGAGCTTCCCCTTCAAAGAGGACTGCGTCAGGGGTGAGAATTTCAACCTTCATCAGGAAGCGCTTTCGGCGAGCATCTTCTCGCCAGCTTCGATGACCTCATCGATGTTGCCCTTCAGGTTGAAGGCAGCCTCGGGATATTGATCGAGTTCGCCGTTCAAAATCATATTGAAGCCCTTGATGGTGTCCTCAATGGAAACCAACACACCCGGAATACCCGTGAACTGCTCAGCCACGTGGAATGGCTGAGACAAGAAGCGCTGCACACGACGAGCCCGGTGCACGATTTGCTTGTCCTCCTCACTCAATTCGTCCATTCCGAGAATGGCGATGATGTCCTGCAACTCAACATAGCGCTGGAGGGTCTCTTTGACCCGCTCAGCGGTGCTGTAGTGCTCATCACCAACCACTTCTGGCGTCAAAATCCTAGAAGTAGAATCCAGTGGGTCCACAGCGGGGTAAATGCCCAAGGAAGCAATCTTCCGGGACAATACCGTCGTGGCATCGAGGTGTGCAAACGTCGTGGCAGGCGCCGGATCCGTGAGGTCATCCGCGGGGACATACACTGCCTGAACCGAGGTGATCGACCCCTTTTTTGTCGACGTAATGCGCTCCTGCATGGCCCCCATCTCGGTTGCCAGTGTAGGCTGGTATCCCACTGCCGATGGCATCCGACCCAGCAGGGCAGACACTTCAGAACCGGCTTGAGTAAAGCGGAAAATGTTGTCGATAAAGAACAAAATGTCACGACCCGCACCTTCACCACCTCCATCACGGAAGTATTCGGCAACGGAGAGGCCGCTCAATGCCACTCGAGCACGGGAACCTGGAGGCTCGTTCATTTGACCGAATACCAAGGTGGCCTGACTCTTGGCAAGCTCGTCCATGTCCACCTTGGACAGGTCCCAACCGCCTTCTTCCATGCTCTTCTCAAAGGCCTCACCATACTTAATCACGCCGGACTCAATCATTTCGCGGAGCAGGTCATTTCCTTCACGGGTGCGCTCACCAACACCAGCAAAGACAGACAGACCGTCGTGTCCTTTGGCAATGTTGTTGATCAGCTCCATGATGAGGACCGTCTTGCCCACACCCGCTCCACCGAAGAGGCCGATTTTTCCACCTTTGGCGTAGGGCTCAATGAGGTCAATCACCTTGATGCCTGTGAACAAAATCTCTGTGGAGGTGCTGAGCTCTTCAAACTTTGGAGCTGACTGGTGGATTTCGCGCGGGCCGTCGCTTGCAACATTACCACCATCAATGCCGTCAATGGCATCGCCAGTCACATTGAAGAGGCGACCCTTGATGGCCTCTCCAGTGGGCATGCTCATGGCTCGGCCCATGACACGAACGGCCATGCCGCGACGCAAACCCTCAGTGGCGTCCATGGCAATGGCACGAACCGTGTCCTCACCAATGTGCTTCTGACACTCCATGACGAGTGGGGGTTGTCCTTCCCTGTCCACCTCGAGGGCTTCCAAAATCTTGGGAAGGGCCATCTCGGCAGGGAAACTGATGTCCACGACCGGACCGATGACTTGTTGGATGGAACCTACGTTCTGGCTCATTGCAGCGAAAGTTGACGCGTGTATTAGGACCCAAACCGGTCCCAATTTCAGCGCAAAAATAATTCAAATCATCCACCCGCTCACGCCAAAATGAACAGACCTGCACAAGGGAGTTTTCCACGGCTTTAAACACGCACGCCACAGCCGTTTCTCAGACGCCTGCAAAGCGCTCTCTACCTTTGAGCCCAGTGAACGTTCACCGCGGACTTCCCCATTTCCCAAAAGGCACCCGACGCATCGTCACCACCGGCACGTTCGATGGTGTCCATCTCGGCCACAGGGCGCTGCTTGACTGGATGGTTCAAAAGGCCGCATCTGAAAACGCGGAGTCCATTGTGCTCACATTCGACCCCCATCCGCGTCAGGTGCTGTTTGGCAAAGACAGCGGACTCAAACTGCTCCAAACCCTAGATCAACGAATCCAATCTCTGGCCGAAACAGGGCTTGACCATTTGGTGGTCCAGCCTTTTGACAGAGAATTTAGCAGGCTCAAGCCCACGGATTTCGTCCGGTCTGTGCTCGTCGATGGCCTCGGCAGCACCTCAATGGTGGTTGGCCATGACCACCGGTTCGGTGCCGGAAGAGAAGGAGATGTGGAGCTGCTCCGCGATTGCGGCGATACTTACGGTTTCGATGTCGTCCACATCCCCGCCCAAATTGAAGATGAGCTCACTGTCTCTAGCACCAAGATTAGACAGCGCCTTATGGATGGCGATTGTGCAGGAGCAAGGCTGCTGCTGGGACGGTCCTATTCTTGGACCGGAAAGGTCATTCACGGAGACGGAAGGGGTAGAAAACTGGGCTTTCCTACCGCCAACCTCATCCCAATCGACACAAATCAACTGACCCCAGGAGCAGGTGTATATGCCGTTAGAGTCCAAGAAGCAGGGGGCAAGAACAAAACCATGTGGACCGGCATGGCTCACCTTGGACAGCGGCCCACTTTCGACGACGGGAATGCACTTCCCACCATAGAGGTGCACCTCTTCGATACCAGCCCCGATCTGTATGGAGCGACCCTCTCCATCCAATTAGAACACCGACTTCGGGATGTGCAAAAATTCAATGGCGCCAACGCCCTTGTGGCCCAACTTGAACTGGACGCCAACAGGGCCCGAACTCATTTCAAACAACGAAATGAGCAGCCTTGACGTTGAGTTCATGATGCGGATCAAACAGTTTCCTCATACATCCCTACTCTGCCTCTGGTTTCTTGCCGGAAGCTGGGCAATCCCAGCATCCACATCTGGTCAAGTCGGATGGGACACCGCTCGGGTCTGGACGGACTTCGACGCCGCACTACAGCGGCCAGAGCGCGTCCTGAGACTGGACCTCACCCGTTCCAAATGGAAAGAGGTGGACCACAGGCTACGCCGGTTCCAACATCTCCGCGAACTCGTGCTGGATAAAAACAAGATCGACACACTCCCCCCATGGCTGGGAGAGTTGAATACCCTTGAACGGTTGAGCCTGCAATCCAACCAAATCCGAACCATCCCCCCCTCACTGCTGGCCTTGTCTTCTCTGCGGGAACTCAACCTTGCGGACAATGAAATCGAAGGCATCCCCGAGGACATTGACTTAATGGAAAGCCTTGAAAGGCTGATTCTTTGGTCCAATTTGGTTGGTCACTTTCCCCCATCGCTCAGCCGACTCGAACGGCTGTCAGAACTCGATTTGCTGCACAACGAAATGTCCGTGGACGAGCAAACTTGGGTTCGGGAAATTCTTCCCAATGCCAAGCTCCACTTCAGCGAACCCTGCCAATGCCGGTTCGACGATTGAAGCCCTTCCGCGTCGTCATCACCGGCGTAGAAAACTCAGGCAAAACCACGCTCTCAGCGCATTTGTCAAAAGCCCTAGGGTGGCCCTGGGTTCAGGAGGCTGCCAGGTTTGACCCCGCCGTACTTGAAAGCCGCGTCCAACCAAACGACCTCCAACGCCTTCTTGAAACATTTCGAGCGGCCATTCCGCCAACAGACAGGGTCCTGTTTGATACTGGTCCCATCGTGCTCAATGAATGGGCAAAAACCCGCCATGGCCTCGTTCTTGATGGCGTGGAGGAGGCCATGGCGGAGGTCGATTTGTTCTTGTTTTGCCGGACCCTTTCTTATTGGGAGCCGGACCCCTTGCGTTCCCTTCCTGAGATGGAAGACCGACTTGCCCTAGAGCAGCAATACCATCACACCCTTGTGAACAGTGGACGGCCATGGGCCAACCTTCCCGCGATCCCCCTAAACAAGCGTCTCGCTTTGGCGAAAAGCGCCATCAATTTCCACATCCAACCGTGAGCCACGACACCCAAGCCCCTCACCCCACGGGGATGCAACGCCCCATCGAGGCCATTGCAGTCGTCCTGAGTCTCGGCTAAACATGGGGATATATGCAAGGCTGGACCCCTTGGTGTTTCGGCCCGGCTGCTCTGGGATCGGCACTGCTTGGATGGTTGTGCTGGCAACGCAACATTCTGGCCGAGGCCATGCTTCAAGGGTTCTATGTCCTCTTCGCCATCTACGGCGCTTGGGTATCCTCTCAAACAGAGGACTGGACCCCACAAACTGAGTCACTTTCATGGCATCTCATGGCCGTCGCCTGCACCACAATTGTCACATGGATGGTCGCCTGGGGCTTGAAACGCTGGACCCAAAGCGCACTGCCTTGGACAGATGCGTTCACCACCGTCTTCAGTATTTGGGCCACTTGGCTCATGGTGCACAACCACCACGCCAACTGGGCCTACTGGATTGCCATCGACGCCGTCGCCATCGTCCTATATGCAAAGCGCGGCCTTCCATTTGGGGCCGCGCTTTACGCCATCTATCTGGTGATGGCCATCATGGGGTGGTTCAACTTCTAAACCGTTCGCATCAGCGAATGATGAACTTCACAGGAATTGTGTATTGCACACTCACTGGCTTGCCTTGCTGACGGCCCGGCTCAAAGTCAGGCAGTGAAGTCACAACCCGCAAGGCCTCCTCATCCAAACGCGGATCCACCGGCCTCAAGACACGGCCATCCCGCACCTTGCCATCCTTTCCGACAACGAAATAAACAAACACAGTGCCCTGAATGCCCGCGTCCTTTGCAATCGGCGGGTACTTCGTGTTGGAACTGACATACCTGATGATCTCCAATTGGGTGCACTGATCACGCTCCTGTCCCGTCTTGCTTTTGCAAGGGCCGAAACCAGGCATGTCCTCCACAATCATGAAAGGAATGTCCTCTTCGACGACTTCCTCATCGTCCATCTCAATAATCTCAATCTCTGTGTCCTCGTCGATTTCGATGTCCTCAATGACCAGTTCCTCTTCGATTTCCTCTTCATCGTCCACGATTTCAATCACCGTGTTCTGTTGTGGAGGAGGAGGGGGCGGAGGCTGTCTCTTATACACATCTCCGAGCCCACGAGACTTCA
>CAXHAW010000010.1:0-15570 GCA_964014525.1 uncultured bacterium | reverse complement strand
CTTTGGTCGTTGTGGAGAACCGAACAGCAGGGTCAGAGGCACCAACCCAAACACCCGTCACGAGCTCAGGGGTCAAACCAATGAACCACCCATCAGCATTGGACTGGGTCGTCCCCGTCTTGCCCGCCATCGGAATCTTCAACCCATCATAGTCGCGATGGTCGAGGTCCATCCGCAACCGTATTCCCGTCCCCTTCCGACCGAGTTCCGCATTGTAGGCCCCGTCCACAACCCCCTTCATCATCTCCAACACCCGATAAGCCGTGGCTGCATCCAACCCTTGCCGAATCTCAGGGCGCGGCTCATAAATGGTGTTGCCCCGCTTGTCCTCAATGCGACGGATGATGCGGGGCGCATGGTGGACTCCCCCTCCAGCGAACGTCGCATTGGCGCTGGTGACCTCCTGAAGAGAAAGCTCAGCAACCCCCAATGCGATAGAAGGCACTGCCGGAATATCCGTTTCAATGCCCATCGCATGGGCCAACTCCACCACGCGATCGACGCCGTAATCCTTGATCAATTTCGCCGTCACGGTGTTCATGGAGTTGGCAAGTGCGTATTCCAAAGTCACCATTTCGCCGTAGGCCAAATCGCTGTTTTCGGGACACCAAGGGTCCTGACCCTGCGGCATCTCAATGCACGTTTTCTGGTTGGGCAACTCTGTACAAGGGTCAAGGCCCAAGCGAATCGCCGTGGCGTAGACAAACGGCTTGAACGTGGAGCCCACTTGCCGGCGAGATTGAATCACATTGTCAAACTGAGACCACTGATAGTCAAGGTCGCCCACCCAGGCTTTGACCTCTCCGCTATTCGGGTCTACACTTATGAGGCCTGCGTGCAGGAGCGTCTTCTGGTGCCGAATGCTATCCATGGGCGACATCAACGTGTCCACCCAACCCCGAAGGCCCATCACCCGAGTCTGGGTCTCCTCTTCGAAGGCCCCATCGAGTTCACGCCTAGACACAGTTGGCCAAGCATGACCACAGCCGCCCTTTGAAGGCCGGCAGAAGTGCACCCGCTGCCCCGCACTGTCCGTTTCAGCAATGTAAAACCCGGGGCGCTCGCACTCGGGGCACTCCTTGCCCATCGCCAAGCGGTATCGGCGGCTTTGTTCTAGTGCACGCTTCAAAATTTTCTCCTGCTCGCCCTCCTCGATGTCTGGACTAAACGGCCAGCCTCGGCCCGTTGTCCGTTTCAAGTCCCGCCAAAAATCCTCCTGCAATTCTCCACGAATGTGCCGGTTCGCCGCTTGCTCTGCATGCCGTTGCAATCGGCTGTCAATCGTGGTGTGAATCACCAACCCGTCGCGATAGAGGTCATAAGGGGCTCCATCCGCTTTGACAATCAAGTAACCCCCGTCGTCCGTTTTCGCAGACAACAGGCCTTTGACCTCAGCGCGAAGGCGCTCCCGGAAATGGGGTGCTGGCCCTTGGTCATGACTGACGCGCTGAAAACTCAATCCAAGGGGCAGGGCATTGATGCTGTCTTTGGCAGACTCGGGCAAGACCCCATACTTGATCATTTGCGCAATGACCGTGCCCCGTCGTTCGAGGACCAGCTCCTCCCTGCGCAGCGGGTTGTACAAGGCGCTGTTCTTGAGCATCCCCACAAGCATGGCTGACTCATGCGTGTCCAAACTCGACACCGACTTACCGAAATACACCTGCGCTGCGCTTCGGATACCCACCGCCTGATTCAAGAAGTCGTATCGATTCAAATAAAGCGTGATGATCTCGTCCTTGGTGTACTGGCGTTCAAGCCGCGTGGCGATAATCCACTCTTTGGGTTTCTGAAGTACAGCCCGCTCAAAAAAGCCCGTTCGATCATACCGCTCGGTAAACAGCAGCTTCGCGAGTTGCTGCGTGACCGTGCTGCCACCTCCCTTCTTTCCCAAGTACGCAATCGCCCGGGCCAGACTGCGAAAGTCCACCCCTGTATGGTCTCGGAACCGGACATCCTCCGTACAAATCAGCGCGTCTACCAGAGTCTGGGGCAAGTCTGCGTAACGGACATCCGCTCGGTTTTCTCTGTAAAAACTGCCCAGTTGTGCGCCGTCAACAGCATAGATGCGCGTCGCCAAATCGGTTTTCGGATTGGCAAGCGTCTCCGTATCGGGCAGCTCACTTGAAGACGCAAGGGCGAGCAACCCAGCAATTCCAAGCAAAGGAGAGATGGCGGCCAGCCAGAACAGAATGGATGGACCCAGAAACCGATTGCGAAATGCCTTCGGCGCCGATGACTTGCCCCCACGGGGTTTCTGTTTCTGTTTGGCCATGCTTGTGAAACGCCCGGAAATGCCCTTCCGGGACGGCAAGATGTCACCAAAGGGTGGAAAAGGCGTTAAAAATCAAAGCGGACGAGAGGGAGACTTAGCTTTGCCGCCCGCACCATGGAAATTCTCGTCAAAACAGGCCAGTTCCTCCTGAGCCTCTCCTTTCTAATTGTGCTCCACGAATTGGGCCACTTCATTCCCGCGCGTCTCTTCAAAACGAGGGTAGAGAAGTTCTTCTTGTTCTTCGACATCAAGGGGGCCCTCTTCAGCAAAAAAATTGGCGAAACAGTTTACGGAATTGGCTGGCTGCCTCTCGGAGGGTATGTCAAAATTGCCGGGATGATAGACGAGTCCATGGACAAGGATCAACTCGCAAAACCAGCCCAGCCATGGGAGTTCCGCTCCAAACCGGCATGGCAACGCATGATCATCATGTTGGGAGGGGTGACCGTCAACCTCATTCTGGGCGTGCTCATTTACGGGCTGGTCTTCTTCGTTTGGGGCGAAAAGGACCTGCAGCTCGACTCCCTCCCTTATGGCCTCTCTTTCGCGCAGCCTCTAGAAGATGCTGGGCTTCAAGATGGAGATGTCGTGTTGACCTTGGGGGGACAGGCCGTCACACGAACGCGAGATTTTCAAGACCTCGTCTTCGGAGATGCGGTGACTTCCGCTGAAGTGGTAAGAGATGGCCAAGTGCAAACCTTGAATTTCCCTGTTGAGCTCGGTCAAGTGCTCCTCGAGCAGAAAGACAACATTCCCAAGGGGACCGCTCCATTTAGCGTCAATTTCCCAACCGTCATCGACCGGGTCATGCCCAGTTCAGGGGCAGAACGCGCCGGCCTCATTCCAAATGACGAAATCATTGCGGTAAATGGAGAGCCTACCCCCTACTTCTCCAGCTTGGTTGAAGCCCTCCGAAAATACGCCGGAGAAACCGTCGCACTCTCTGTGCTTCGCACTGTCAATGGTCAAATCGCGAGCCCTGAGATATCCCAGCCCATTCCGCAATCCGGCCCCCTTTCTCTCCAAGCCGACGTCGATGGTGAAGGCAAGCTCGGTTTCTATCCAAAAAACGTAGAGTCCCTTGACGGCTTCCAGTTCGTAGAACGAAGCTATGGGCCTGTGGACGCTTTATCAGAAGGCGCCAGAAAAACCTGGACGACGCTTCACAACTACGTCTCCTCGCTTCGGTTCCTGTTCAGGCCCGGTGGCACGAAACAGCTGGGTGGCTTTATCACACTCGGTAGCATCTTCAGCCCCCAATGGGACTGGAAGAGCTTCTGGAACATCACCGCCCTGCTGTCCATCATCTTGGCCTTCATGAACCTGCTCCCTATCCCCGCACTGGATGGCGGACACGTCATGTTCCTTCTCTATGAGATGGCCTCTGGCAGGAAGCCCAGCGACAAGGTGATGGAGTACGGCCAGCTGATCGGCCTGCTTTTCGTGGGTGGCCTGATGATTCTGGCCAATGGAAACGACCTGTGGAAATGGTTCACAGGGCAATTCTGAAGTCGCACTTAAAATTTGACACCCTTTGATTCATGGTGAACCTCGACCTCAACCACCTCAAGAAAATCGTGGGAAACGACCCCAAATTTTTGCGGAAAGTGCTTCAGATTTTCATCACCAATGCCCCAAAGGATGTGGCCGAGCTCTCAAAGTTTGCCGAGGAAAATAACCACGAGAAGGTGGCCTTTTTCGCGCACAAACTCAAAAGCGCCACTGGTGCAATCGGATTCAATGATGCTTACGAGTCGTTCAAGGAAATCGAAGCACTGAGCAAAAAATTGGAACCCATGGATACCATTCGAGGAAAGGTCGACGCCATGAAGTCCCGCTGTGACTCATGCTTGACGGACATTGAGGCCGTCATGAAAAGCCTCTGACGCTCACCGCATCGTGCGGGTGAACCGGTCCCCCGACCAGGCCCGAACCCAACCCTTGAGTTCGGCCTCAAGCAAACCGGTTCTCACCGCATTCCTGTCCCATTCGAGAGACGCCACGACAGCGTCAAAACCCCTCGGCTCATAGGGGTGAAGAACCGCAAGAATGGGGTCATCTTTTCCTTGATCTGGCCTTTCCAAGGCAACCCAACCCATTGCAGCAGCGAGGTCCGTAGGCATGTGAAGCATTTCCGCAACGTGCCCTTGAATGAGGTGCGCATTGCCCTTCATCCCATCCGACCCCCAGGACGGAGACAGGGCAAACACCCGCCGGTCATAGTCCTGTCCCAAGCGCGCCGTGATGAGGCTGCCCCCAGGCTTGTTGGACTCCACCACAACCACGGCCTCTGAAAGGCCTGCAATGATTCTGTTCCTCACGGGAAACGTGTATTTCGATGGCGGCATGCCCAAACGGTATTCAGACACCCAACACCCGCCTGCATCAAGAATTCGCTCTGCAAGGGCCGCATTGGTTCTGGGGTGCACCGCGTGAAGCCCATGTGCCAAGCACGCGATGGTGGGGACTCCCCGGTCCAAAGCTGCGCGGTGAGCCAGTGCGTCCACTCCATCCGCCATCCCGCTGATGAGGGTCCAATCGAGCCCCCGCATCCCTTCCATCAATCCCTCCACTGCAAGGCTTCCCGAAACAGAAACCCGCCGGGTGCCCACCACCGCGATTGGACGCGGTCCGTGAAGAAGTGAAATGGGGGCCTTCACAAACAGGATCCATGGGGCATCCGGCACCTGAGACAGGCCAAAAGGATAGCCTTTGTGCCCCAAGACCACCGCTTGAATTCCATTTCGGCACATCGCCTCCCACTGGGACAGGGCCCGGTCACGGGCTGCTCGCAACAAACCGGGTTCCACACCAGCAAGCCAAGCACCAAGGCCCGCGCGTTGCACCACACGCAACGTGCCCTTTCGATTGAACCGAGGCAATTGCCCTGCTGTCAACCAATCCAGCAACCAATGCGCTGGGTCTGATTCCGGTGCACCAACGGAACGGTCTTCTCTGTCATTCACGGGGGCAACCTCGCCAGAGACAGCCTCCATTCAGCATGGTGTTTACCAACGGCTCCATTCGGTTTACATTCGGGCCCAATGAAGTGGTCCATTCCCACCTTGATGGTCAGCCTTTTGGTTCTGGCCATTCCCTCCAGCACAATCGCACAAGAAAACTGGCGGCTTGAAGGCACCGTGCAAGACGCCTCCAACGACGGCCCCTTGCCGGGAGCCGCTGTATTCCTCGACGGTACAGGTGCCCTGACCGATATAGACGGGCACTTTTCCTTTGATGGACAGGGCGAAAGCCCACAGGTTCTTCGCGTTCGTTACGTCGGTTACCTCGAATCCTCCCAAACGCTAGAGCCTTGGGCGGGAAGCCGAACCTTGAACGTGCGTATCGAACCCGATGTAGCCAGCATTGGCACCGCGGTCGTCTCAGCCGGACGTTACGAGCAAGACCTTGGCGAGGTCAGCGTCTCCATCGATGTGCTCCCCCCTGAACTCGTCAACCAGGGGGCGCCGACCAGCGCAGACCAAAGCCTCTCAAGAACCCCCGGGGTCACCATCGTAGACAGCGAGCCACAAATTCGCGGGGGCAGCGGATACAGCTTTGGTGCCGGGTCCCGCGTCGCCGTGCTCCTCGATGGACTTCCCGTACTCAGTGGAGATGCAGGGCGGCCCACATGGGGCTTCCTGCCTCTGGAAAATCTCGAGCAAGTCGAGGTCGTCAAGGGCGCCAGCAGTGTGCTTTATGGTTCATCCGCCCTGAGCGGGGTCATCCAATTCCGCACCGCCTTCCCCGATCCAGAGCCCTTCACCCGCATCTCCGTCCAGCACGGCGTCCACAGTGATCCGGGAAATGGTCGAAAGTATTGGAACCGCCCCCTGATGCAAAGCAGCACCTCTTGGCTCCACACACGAAGGCTGGCCAATGGCGACGGCATCAGCTTTGGCGGCCAGTGGCTGGGCAGCGACGGCCACAAAGGGCCACAATTCGACGTCAACACTGGCGCCGCACACAATAGGCCCTACAACCCCTTCACCGTAGACCACTACGACGCAGAACGACAATGGCGCGTCAACGGCGCATGGCAGCACGCGCCCAAAAACGGCGGCTGGGGCTATGGCCTCCGGGCCAATGCCATCAGCGGCGAAAGTGTCGGCACCCTGCTCTGGTTGAATGCAGACTCCGGGTTCTATGCTGCCACACCGGGAGCAGACACCCGCACCACCCAACGCATGGTCACCATTGACCCTCATTTTGAAAAGTCTGTCGGCCCTTGGAACCACACCGTCCAAGGCCGGTTCCTCCGCCTCATCAACGACAACAGCAACGACCAAGGCAACGCTTCCAGCACTTGGCAAGGTGAAGCCCGCTCCCAGTACCGGGGTGAGCTTTGGACGGCCACAGGCGGCATATACGCCCAGACCACACGCAGCGTAGCCGAACTCTACGCCGCTGGCACGGGCGACTCCATACACAACGCCGCCAACGCGGCCGGTTATCTCCAACTTGAAGTCCAGCCGCACGAGCGATTGCATGTCACGGCTGGAGGGCGATATGAGCAATTCATCCTCGACGAGGTTTCAGTTGGACAACCCGTATTCAGGACCGGTCTCAACTACCGTTTCGGGCAAGCCAGCTATTTGCGGGCCAGCGTCGGTCAGGGCTTCCGGTTTCCCAGCATTGCAGAGAAGTTCATCCAAACCACCGTCGGCGGCATTTCCGTCTTCCCCTCCCTCGACATCCGCCCAGAGTCCTCCACGAACATGGAAGTTGGAATCAAACAAGGATTCAGGTTCGGAAGCGAAGGACAATGGAAGGGCTTTCTGGACCTCGCTGTCTTCCAACAGGATTTCGAAAACTTCATCGAATACACATTCGGTGTGTGGGGCAACACCGGCAATGGCATCAACGACATCGGGTTCCGCAGCATCAATACGGGCCAAGCACGCGTCACCGGCCTCGAATGGAGCACGATGGGCAAAGGGTCTGTGGGAAACTGGGATGTCCAATGGCTTATCGGACAGACCTTGCTCAATCCCATCAGCCTCACCCCAGATTCGGTGTATGCGGAATTCCCAACCATCCCCGGCGGGGTCAGCTACGCATCAACCAGTTCAAACACCACAGGAAACGTTCTGAAATATCGGATCTGCAACACCTTCAGGGCCAACCTGAGCCTGCAGCACGAGAGCGGATGGACCCTTGGATGGAATGCGGCACGCAACACCACAATCCAAAACATCGACAATGCGTTTCTTGAAATTGAAGAACTCGGGCTTCTTCAATATGGCCTTATCGACTGGTTGGACCAACGTGCAGATGCACAGTGGCTTCACGACATGCAGGTGGGCCGCAAGTTCGATGACCGCCACCACGTCGAGCTCATCGTCCGGAACGCAGCCAACCTCACCTATGCATTGCGCCCCCTGGCCGCTGAGGCCAACCGCTTGTGGCTGATCCGGTACACCTTCACCCCGTGAACATCACCGCCATCATCCCCGCCCGGATGGAAGCAAGCCGTCTCCCCGGCAAACCACTTGCCGACATCGGGGGCGTGCCCATGGTGGTTCACACTTGGCGCGCAGCCGATCAACACCCAGACATCAAACAGGCACTCGTCGCCACAGACCACCCCGAGATTCTTCACGCGGTAACAGCCGCTGGTGGTCAAGCTGTAATCACCGGTGAGCATCCCTCGGGAACCGACCGTTGCCATGCCGCTTGGTCCACCCTCGCTCTCAAAGAAAACGCTGTTCTCAATCTGCAAGGAGACGAGCCATTTCCAGATCCAGAACACATCGCTGCCGTCTGCCGGTTCCTAAAACAAGGTGGCGCCCAAGTGGTCACCGTTCGCCGACCCGCTGAACCGGGAGAATCAGAAATGCCGGAACGCGTCAAGGTCGAGTGCAATTCCGACGGCATCGCCCTCCGATTCTCTAGGTCTCCTGTGCCCCGCAATGGGCCGCACCACATCCATCTTGGGCTATACGGGTTCGCCCCAGGTTGGCTAAACCGCTGTGCGTCGCTCCCCCTCGGCCGACTCGAACAAGAAGAAAAACTAGAGCAACTGCGCTGGTTGGAGGCCGGAGTCCAAATCCAGGTGTTGGACGCCAAAAGCCCACGAGGACCGGGATCTGTGGACACCGCAAAAGACCTCAAACGCGTCCAAAATTGGTACAAAGCGCACTGCTCAAAGCCGCCCTTCGGTTGATTCAATTTTCAAGGCTCCGAATTCACGCTATTTTGCGGAACGGATGAACATCGTCCCAAAATCCAATTTTCTGCTCAACGCACTGCCGTTGCTGCTGCACGACCACGACTGTCTGGTCATACCAGAGCTGGGTGGTTTCGTCGCGAGACCGGTTCCGGCGCGTTTCGACGAAGACAAGGGCGAGTGGATTCCGCCCGGACGCGACGTGTTGTTCAATCCAAAGCTCACGGTCCGTGATGGCCTCTTGGAACAAGAAATACGCCGTGCCACAGGCTGTTCCAATGAAGCTGCCGCACAATGGCTCACAAGCGAAACAGAAGCCCTGCACGCAACGCTGAAAGAGGGTCGCCACGTTGCGCTTCATGGACTCGGCAGACTCTACCTCACCGACAGCGGAGCCTTGGGGTTTGTTGCCGAACCACGGCTCAGTGAGCGGTATGCTGCGCCGGGATTGAGTCGAATCGCTTGGGCCGACAATCAAACCACGCTGCCGGTTAAAGAGGAAAAGTCCGCCCAGCCATCACCCATACCCGTGGAACCCATCGGGGAGGATTCGAATCGAATCCAGGCCCAATTCCCCCAGCAACTGCTCAAGGTCGCTGCGGCGCTCGCGTTGCCCATCATGGTGACCGGAGTCCTTTTGTGGAACCACCAAAACACCACCAGTTTCGACTTCCTGGGGCTGTCGTCTGAGCCAGTGGAAACCACATTTGCTCCTAGAATCGAAGGCGAAGATATCCGCTTCCCTGAGCTGGACCTCGGCGATGCACTCCCCTTCGTTCAAGCAGGAGCACCAAGGCTGATTGCCCCGCAAGCGGCAGAAGAATTGATGCCCATCCCCGTCCCGGGGTCTACCGCAAGCGGATGCGGACACCACGTCATTGCAGGGGCGTTTGCAGAGTCCAGACGGGCCGCGGCCCTTGCCCGGCGCTTTGAGGCACTTGGCTACTCATCGGCAATCCTGCCTGGACCAAATGGCATCCAACGTGTCTCAGCGGGCTGCTTCCAGCACGAAAAAGACGCGGCCATTTTCCGACGGGCAATGGCAACGCGACATGGGTTTTCCCAAGCTTGGGTGCTCAACCTCTGAGTACAATCCCCATGCACTCGACGCCCTTGCCTATCGATTGGAGTCCGATTCGGCATGTTGTTCTTGACTTTGGCGGCGTCCTGTACAAGATCAACCACCAAGCCACTGCCAACGCGTTTTCTAAACTGGGACTGAGCCATTTCGAGTCCATGTATTCACATGGTTCACAGTCCAAACTCATGGACGACCTAGAATGCGGAAAGGCCGCCAATGGTGAGTTCCTCTTGTCGCTCCAAAGCCAATGCCGCCCGAACACCACCCTCGAAGAGGTGCTGAGCGCCTGGAATGCCGTGCTCATCGGGTTGCGACCAGAAGTCGTCTCATTACTCCAGACGTTGGCTGATCAATTTGACCTCATCCTCTTCAGCAATACAAATGCCCTGCACGCGGAACATTTCGAAAAACAAATCCTTCGAGAGAACGGCAAGGTCTTCCAAGCAGCCTTCAGACAAATCATATACAGCCACCGTCTGGGCCACAGGAAGCCCCAACTAAAAGCCTACCGAGAAGTCGAGCGCCAATTCGGCCTGAAACCCGAGGGAACACTCTTCATCGACGACACCCTGTCCAACGTCCGCGGTGCATTCAACGCCGGATGGACGGCCGTTCACCATCAGCCCGAGCGCACCTCCCTGACGAAACTCTTCGTTCAACTGGGCTTAGAAAGCGTGTCGACCAAAGGGAGTTAATGCCACATCCCCTTGCCCGTGGCGGGCTCTCCCTTCTTCCTTTTTTCCCTTTCCTTGGCGTGTCCGAATTCCAATGCCAAGCCGACTTGACCGCTCCAATGTCCCGAATTCAGTGGATAGAAGATGCCCGGCAGGTTTCTCGCGCTGAATGAAACCCGCAACGGCCCACCACGCATAGACACCCCCGCTCCCCAGGACCATCGGCCTTGCACATATTGACCTTGAAGCTGCGTCGCGATGTTGTTGCGGATCCGATGGACCAGCCCAAAAAGAAAGCCGTCCATCTTTCCCCCAAGGCGAAATTGTCGATACGCCAACGCGTGGATTTCCAATGACTCCACCGGGCGATACCGGAAACCGAGCCTCCATGTCTCCTGAACCCGCGTATCAAAGGCGGCTGCGCCGCCTTCTGCGGCATCGGGATCATAGGTGTTAATCAAAGAGTCCACCATGTCCTCCGCCCACGTTTCCAGCATGGAATCCAAAGAATCCGGAAAGGCCAAAGAGTCGGCATTAGACACCAACTCGACCGCATCCAACCCTTCAAGAATAAACGTGGCGGGGTCCACCTGTTTTCGAGAAACAGAGTTCAACCATCGGATTGAGCCCCGCCCCTCCATGGAGCCTTCGAGATCAAATTTGGGATTCAGACGCCACAGAAAGCCAAAGTCAAACGCCACGCCGGAACCCAAAGTCGGGGGAATACCGCCATCACCGGGAACCGCCAAAGCCCCCCCCACAGTCAAAGAGTCCAAGTCCAGTCCCGCAGAATTAACCATCGCAGCACCATCCAATGTCCAGCTGTAATCCAGAGAATCCGTGGTCCACGTTGCGTCAAAGGCCTCGGTCTGAAAGGCAGCCATTCCGTTGAGGATGTGAATCCCCCAACCCAACCACAACCGATTTTCTTTGGCCATGGCTCCCACACTGAGGCCATGGTCCAAATATGTCTGAGCGTCCACCCCCATGCCAGAAAAAGACAGGGGCCGTCCAATCAAATCAGGATGGCCATTGCCCAACCAACCAACCGAGAGCAAGTCTCGATCGTAACTGAAATTCTGGTCCACAACCAGCCTGCTGCGGTAGCGAATCTCAAACCGGTTCTCATCCCGCACGGACAAGCCGAACAGCGGGACTTCAGCCCTCACACCCACGAACTCCACTGTGTCCATCTTCTCGAGAAAGGCCATCGGATTGATAGACCCTTCAGCGGTAGCAAAATCCAAAAAAGCAGGGCCCGAATGCAAGACGTCCACTTGTCCCCCAGACAGCCCCCCAAGCGTCAACACCGTGCTTGAAGGGTGCAAAATGGCAGGGTTAGACCACCCGGCTTGACCCCACTCCGGAGACACCTCCACAGCACCAAGTTGGGCACGCAACTGAGACCCCAGCAACGAGAACGCGCACATCAAGACAAACAAGAGCCGATTCATCTCACAGGTCAATTTTAGAATACACGAGAAGGCCGAGCTCCATGCGTAAACCCTGTTCTTCGGTAATCCTCACAAACTGCCCCGCTGGGGCGTCAGCCGTTTCAACCCACGCCTCCATCACCACACGTTCAGCAAAGCGAAGGACATCCACCCGTTCCCAGTCCAAAAAGAAGTCATAAACAAAAACCCCAGGTTCAACGGGGACCCCGTTGGCCTCCATAGCAGGAAGGGTAAACAGGTCCAGTGGTTCGGTAGACAAACTGTCGATGATCTCACCTTCAGCATTGAGGAAGGATGCGCGAATGGCAACCTCAAAGGGGAAGCCATTGTGCAGTATGAGCCTCAATTCCGCAGAGTCCAACTGGGCCTGCTCCTCAATCTCAATGTCCACACCCACCGTGTCCACGAAATCAATCTGCTCCGCCCGAATGGACAGTGGGATTTCGGTCATCAACCGCGCAGACACAAAACCATCCGCATCGAGGAAATTTCCGTTGGGACCAACCGGACCCTCTGGATTGCACCGAATCCGCATGCTGAGGTTGATGTCTCTGGGCTTGGCCGAGAAGAAGTCCACCACATTGCTGTTGGTCTCATCGATTTCCCAAACAGAAAGCGTGGGGAACGATGAACTGCCTTCAGCAGAGGGGACGAACAGCCCCTCAGCAGATGTCTCAAACACCACATCTGCTGTCCCCTCTGCAGAAGATGTAAAGTCCAGCGAATCCAGTACCGCATCGACCCCAAAACCGTTCGCCACTTCAAGCCGAAGTGAGGCCCGCTCAATCTCCAGGCCGGAGGTGGTGAAGCGGTCGTCAAACAGGGCAAACGTCACCGCCTCTTCCTCCAAATCGATATCCGAAGTCCCAAAGTCTCCCTCGGTCCGCTCAAAGGCCATGTCCGACAAGACAAAATCATAGCTCAACGATTCACCTTCCACGGCTTCATGGTCGGGGTTGTTGACCATCGTGAACGTGTATTCCCCTTGGATGGTGTTGGTGCCATCCAAGCCCTGCTCAGGAAAGAGGCTCCACCCAGCCAAGTCCTGCACCACCACCAATGCACCATTGGTAAACTGTCCCGAATTCCACACCAGCTCAAAAGGCATTTCATCGGGGTCGACCAAGCCAGAAACAGCAAACACACCGGAGAGGTCATCCCCCATCGTACTCGTCAAGGTGAAGGAGAGCGCCCCAGAGGACAGTTCAACCCGGTCCAATACTGCTCCCTCAGGTTCTGCGACTTCAAACCCAGACGACACCTCATCCCCAAAAGAGAACGAGTCTCCCGCTGGCGATAAATTCAATAACGCCGCCTCGTCTGCTCCTAGAACCAACGCCGCAGTAGCCTCATAAGAAGGAAGAATCATCCACTCTTCCGCAATCGACCCACTGAAATTTTGCTCGTGATAAAATGCAAGCTCCCCCGAGGCCATGGCACCCACCGGCACTGTGTCCAAACTGTCCACCAACACCTCCAAGACATCCGAAAGGTCAAAATAGGTGTCCACCAATGGCACCGCTGCAATGGGGGTCCAATCAGAAACCGTGAAGTCCTCAGGCACCGACTGACATCCCGCGCCGACCATCACTGCGATGGTCCACAACCACACAGAACGACATCGCCGACTCAATGGAGTAGAAAGCAAGTACATCAAAACAAATTACGACCCGAGACAGCCGAGGTTTCACAAATCCTTCAATGTCAGAAAGAACTGACGCCTCAAGAATTCAAGGTCGAAGGTCAGTCTTGAATCCCCTCTAGATCGAGCATGAAGGCATATTCCAACGCGGTCTCCTTGTAACGACGGAATCGCCCTGACTGGCCGCCGTGACCGGCGTCCATGTTCGTGTGAAAAAGCAACGTCTTATCGTCTGTCTTCAACTCACGCAACTTGGCCACCCACTTGGCAGGCTCCCAATACTGCACTTGACTGTCCCAATACCCTGTGGTCACCAAGGTGTTGGGGTAGTTCTGTGCCTTGACTTGGTCGTAAGGGCTGTACGACTTCATGTAGTGATAGTACTCCTCATTGACGGGGTTGCCCCATTCGTCCCACTCAAACGTGGTCAGCGGAATGGTCTCGTCCAACATGGTGCTCACGACATCGACGAATGGGACCGCGGCGACAACACCGTTGAAGAGGTCAGCAGCCTGGTTCATGACCGCGCCCATCAGCAAGCCACCAGCGGACCCGCCCATCGCATAGAGGTGATCTGGCGAGGTATACCCCATTTCGACCATGGCTCGGCCGACATCTTCAAAGTCATTGAAGGTGTTCTGCTTTTTGAGCAATTTTCCATCCTCATACCAGTGGCGGCCCATCTCCTGACCTCCCCGTATGTGCGCAATGGCATAGACGAACCCACGGTCCAGCAAGGACAGGCGCACGCTAGAGAAGTAAGGGTCCATGCTGCTGCCGTAGCTCCCGTATGCATAGAGCAAGAATGGGTTCTCTCCATTGCGCTCGGTTCCCTTGCGGTATACCATGCTCACCGGGACTTTGACCCCGTCCCGCACCTCGACCATAAGGCGCTCGGAAGTGTAGTTTTCTGGAGCAAACTTTTCGTCCACGACCTCCTGCTGCTTGAGGAGAATGCGCTCTCCTGTGCGCATGTTGTGGTCATACGTGCTGCTCGGCGTGGTCATCGAGCTGTATCCAAACCTCAAAATCTCGGTGTCAAAATCGGGGTTGGAACTCGTATACGCGGTGTAAGCAGGGTCGTTGAACTCGAGATACTCCTCCTTGCCACCGTCCCACGTCCGAATGCGAATCTGGTTCAATCCATTTTGTCTCTCCTCAATCACGAGGTAGTCCTTGAAGATGTCGATGCCTTCGAGGAACACATCGTCCCTGTGCGCAATCACCTCCTCCCAATTGTCCTTTGTCGTGGCGTCTACGGGTGTCCGCATCAAACGGAAGTTCTTGGCATCCAAGTTGGTCACGACGTAGAAGTGGTCCCCGTAATGGCTGATGCCATATTCCAAATCGCGCTCACGGGGCTGAACGACGCTCCACTCACCCATGGGGTCATCGGCCCTGAGCACCCGGTATTCCTGAGACAGGGTCTGTGATGTGTAAATCACCAGGTACTGGTCACTCTTGGAGCGGTACACTCCACAACTGAAGGTCTCGTCCTTTTCCTCAAACACGAGCACATCGTCCTCTACAGGCGTGCCCAGAACATGGCGATACACTTGGAAGCTCCGCAAGGTCTGCGGGTCCTTCCGGGTATAGAACACCGTCTTGTTGTCGGCCGCCCAAGTCGCTCCACCAGTGGTGAATGGAATCTCATCCACAAGCATCTCTCCGGTCGACAGGTCCTTGAAGTGGACCGTGTATTGGCGGCGACTCACGGTGTCCACGCCAAATGCAAGCAAACGGTTATCATCGCTTACGCCCATGCCACCGACAGCAAAGTAGTCGTGTCCTTCGGCAAGTGTGTTCTGGTCGAGCATGATCTCCTCTGCCCCTGAGCAATCCCCGTACTTGACCTCGTCTCCTGCCTTCTTGCGACAGCTGATCGCATATTCCTTGCCCTCCTCATAGCGGGTGAAATACCAGTAGCCACGGTTTCGGACCGGAACACTGCGGTCGTCCTTCTTGATTCGGCCTACGATTTCATCGAACAACTTCTCCTGCAAGGGCTCTGTGTGAGCCAGCTTGCCATCGATGTACCCGTTTTCAGCCTCGAGGTAATCCACCACATCTTGTGTCTGATCATCTGGTGTCTCCGCTTCCTTTTGGGCGTCACTGAGGCGCATCCAGAAATAGTTGTCAACCCGGGTGTCCCCGTGCAAGGTCATTTCAAAGGGCACCTTCTTGGCCACAGGGGCCACAGCATCATCAGATTGAGACATGTCGTTGGAAGTTTGGCAGGCTGTAAGCAAAACAGCAGTGGACAGCGCGCCAAGGG
>CAXHAW010000009.1:0-15787 GCA_964014525.1 uncultured bacterium | reverse complement strand
ATTCCGTGAAGTCTCGTGGGCTCGGAGATGTGTATAAGAGACAGGTTTTGGAGGAAGCGGAATTGTTGGCGGGCCGCTGGCGATGGTCTCGCCCTGCGTTGGATGGCACGGACAGTGCACATGCAGTAATTTCAAGTCAGCTTCCTGAATTCGTCCCAGGCCGGCGCGTTCGCGTGGGGTCTGAAATCGATCTCGAGATACTCCTTCCGGAGCCCATCGATGTAGATAGCGAGGAATCCCTTTTTGAATGAACACGTCTCTGTCCTGTCGCTCCTTTGTTTTGACCACGGTCTTGATGCTCACATGGCCCGCCGTGTCTCAAGAGGTGGAAAAAGACCTACAATTCGTTCCAGTTGCAGAAGGCCGTGCCCTCGTTACAGCAGCGCCTTTGCGCGGTGGAGGAAACCTGACCCTCCCGTTTTTTGACGATTTCGCGTCTCCCACGTTTGCTGGAGAGGAGGGCCCAGAGGACTTGGTTCGGTGGTCGGACGGTTCGGCACGGAGAACCATGACCTATGCCATTGATCCACCCACCATTGGCACGGCCACATTGGATGGATTGCGAGCCAATGGTTTTCCTTATGCTTTCAATCCGGAATCTTATGGTTGGGCCGATACCCTCACCTCGGTGCCCATCAATCTGGCGGGCCGCACGCCGGATGACAACATTCATTTGGTGTTCTTTTATCAAGGTGGCGGACGAGGCAATGCGCCTGATGAGAATGACAGCCTTGTGGTTGAATTTCTCGCGCCAGATGGCGGCGATGCGTTGGGCTGGTCACAAGTGTGGTCGGCCATGGGTGCCGAAATGGACACGTTTGCTTTGGCGTCGGTGCCTGTGGACCAGCTGATTCACCTTCAGGATGGCTTTCGTTTCCGTTTCAGGAATTACGGTGCGCAAGGAGGCAATGTTGACTTGTGGCACATCGACTATGTCCTGCTCGATGACAACATCGACCCGGATAACCTTGGGTTTTTCGAGGTGGCATTTGTGGAGCCACAACACGCACTGACCGAACCGTACTCGATGATGCCGTGGTCTCATTTCCTTGCGGACCCACTAACCTACATGCGGGACAGCATGGAGACCCAGCACCGCAACATGAGCGCTTTTCAGGCCGACAACGTGACATGTGGACTCAAGGTTCGCAATGCGGTTACCGGTCTCACTGAGGGTTTTTTGAATCCCTTCTCCAATACGTTTGTCGCACCGTTCGAGGTGTTTCAAACGCCCTATTATGTTCAGACCGGTGCCAATGGCGTTGTCCCCAGTGGATATGTCTTCTCCGATCCAGGAAACGACACCGCGGCCACGTTTGAAGTGAGCCTGTATGAGGATGCGATTGGCATTCTGGAGCAGGAGCGTGTGGGGGTTCCTGACAATGACAGCATTGTGTTCGTTCAGGCCTTTCGCAATGAATATGCCTATGATGATGGAACAGCTGAGAAGGCCTATGGTCTGACCACAGGGGGTGGCAAGTTGGCCATGCGTTATGATCTGGCTGTGCCCGACACCCTCTTTGGATTGGCCATTCATTTTACGCCTTACTACAACGAGGTGTCGAATCTCAATTTCCTGATGCGCGCTTGGGCTGACGACAACGGTTTGCCTGGAGAGGAGTTGGGAAACAACTATCTGTTCCATCAGCCGGCATATTTCACCGATGGCCACGATGTGTTTGCATACTATGAGTATGATGACCCGATTCCTGTAGAGGAGACAGTCCACGTGGGCCTGGTCCAGGAAATGGAGTTTTCGTTGAACATCGGATTGGACAAAAACACAGATTACAATTTCACCCGTTTACACTACCAGCTTGGGCTGGGTGCCGAATGGGTGCTGTCGACCATTCCCGGTACGGTGATGATTCGCCCGGTGCTTCAAGCCGGTGTGGACGATGTATTCGTTTCCATCGAAGACATTGAGCCGGTGACGCCCACCACGGAGGCGTTGCAGGCATGGCCAAACCCAGCTGGGGAACAGTTGACATTGGCATGGTCCGAGGTTGAGCCCCCCACGCGATGGTGCATGTTGGACCTTTCTGGCCGTGCACTGGGCAACGGGCTTTGGCCGCTTGGGTCGGACAGGATGGTCTTGGCTGTAGCGGATGTTCCCCGCGGCATGGCCCTTGTGGTTATAGAGACGGCCGATGGCCGTCGCATCACCCGCCGCATCACATTGCACTGATGGCGGAGGAAAACCCTGAAGAGACGTTGTCCGACGGAGACGAGTTGTTTGAGCACCATCGGATTGTGGCTGACAAGAAGCAGGGCTTGCTTCGGGTCGACAAATTTCTCTTTAACCTTTTGCCAAACACCTCTCGGAATCGCCTTCAAATGGCGGCAAAGGGGGGGTATGTGCGTGTCAATGGCAAGGCGGTGAAATCCAACTACAAGGTTCGACCTGCTGACGTGGTGACGTTGGAATTGCCTCAGCCCGTTCGAGAATTCGAACTCCTCGCCGAGGACATTCCAATTGACATTCGGCACGAGGATGTCGATGTGGCGGTGCTGCACAAGCCCGCAGGCTTGGTCGTCCATCCCGGTGTCGGCAACTACACGGGCACGCTTGTCAATGGGCTGTTGCACCATTTTGATCAGCTTCCCACTGCGGAAGGGCAGCCTGCGCCTCGACCGGGTCTGGTTCACAGACTGGACAAGGACACGACAGGCCTCATGGTCATCGGCAAAACCGAGCATGCGATGGTGTCGCTCAGCGAGCAGTTTTTTGAAAGAACCACAGAGCGGCGTTACCACGCATTGGTCTGGGGGGATGTGGCTGAGGACGGAACTGTTCAAGGCCACATCGGTCGATCCCGACAAGACAGGAAGGTGCAAGCGGTTTTTTCTGACGAAGAGGAGGGGAAGCATGCAGTGACGCACTACCGTGTCTTGGAGCGATTGGGTCCGGTCACGTTGGTGGAGTGCAAGTTGGAGACGGGTCGGACCCACCAAATTCGGGTGCACATGCAGCACATTGGACACCCGCTGTTTGGTGACAAAACCTATGGCGGGGCTCAGATCGTCAAGGGTTTGCCTTCGGGCAAGTACAACCAATTCATTACGAACAGCTTTGATATTCTGCCGCGTCAGGCGCTGCATGCGAAGTCGCTGGGATTCACCCACCCGGGAACTGGAGAGTTCATGCAATTCGAAAGTGAGTTGCCGGAGGACATGACCACGGTGCTCGACCGTTGGCGCCGTTATCTCGGTGCCACAACGAAGTCTTGATTATTGCCCTGACTCGAGGGCAGTGAGCTCATTGGTGGTGGACTCCCATTCATTGAGGGCCTCTTGCAGCGCGGTCTGGACTTTTTCGAATTCGTAGGCCTTTTGTACGGTGGCCATTCTGTCTTCGGGATCCAAGCCGGCCATGTCTTCGTTGAGCTTTTTTTCTTGGCTTTCCAGCTCTGCGATTTGCTTCTCGAGTTTGCTCACTCGGTTTTTGAGTTTGCGAATGGCCTTTTGGTCGGCGTAAGCCTGTTTTCCTTGTTCCTTGGATTCGGATTTGGCCGTGGCCTTGGCCTTCCCCTGTGTGTCCTTGCCGCCTGGCGTTCCGCCGGGTCCATCGCTTCGGCCTGCCTCGTAAGCAGCGATGGTGTCGGACCGCTTTTCGATGAGAAACTGTTGGATGTCGCCTATGTATTGGCGCAGACCGGTGGGGGTGACCTCGTAGACGAGTTCGGTGAGCTCGGTGAGGAAATCCCGGTCGTGTGAGACGACAATCAGGGTGCCATCGTAGTGCATCAGTGCTTGCTTTAACACGTCCTTGGCTTTCATGTCAAGGTGATTGGTGGGCTCGTCTAGCACGAGCAAGTTGTAGGGGTGAAGGAGGAGTTTACACAAGGCGAGCCTTGCCTTTTCTCCTCCGGAAAGGACCTTGACCTTTTTGTCGACGTCTTCACCGCTGAACAAGAAGGCCCCAAGCAGGGCTCGGACCTTTTTTCGCACCTCTCCTTCTGCTTCGTTGTCGATGGTCTCAAATACGGTCAAGTCGCCGTCCAGCTCATCGCTTTGGTTTTGTGCGTAGTACCCGACATCCACATTGTGCCCCAATCCACATTTCCCTTCACCTTCTAGCTCGCCCAGCAGGATGCGGGTGAGGGTGGTTTTGCCGGCTCCGTTTTTGCCCACGAGCGCCACCTTGTCCTGGCGGGCAATCATCAGGTCGACCCCTTTGAACACCTCGAGATCGTCGAACCGCTTGCGGAGTCCCTGAGCCTCTACCACCACCTTGCCTGTCCTTGGCGCTGGAGGGAAGCGAAAGCGCATTTCGGCGTTTTCGAACTGGTCGATTTCGATGCGCTCCATCTTGTCCAGTTTCTTGATGAGGCTTTGAGCGAAAGCCGCCTTGTTTTTTTTGGCCCTGAACTTATTGATGAGCTCTTCGGTGTGAGCGATGTCCTTCTGCTGTTGTTTGGCTGCTTGTTCTTGTCTGGCGAATTCTTCTTCTCGCCACGCCATGTATTTGCTGTAGGAGGCCTTGTGATCGTGCACACGGGTCGACGTGATTTCCACCGTACGGTCGGTCACGTTGTCCAAAAATGTGCGGTCGTGTGAGATGAGCACCATGGCTCCGGGGTATCCTTTGAGAAACCCCTCCAGCCATTCTATGGACTCGATGTCCAAGTGGTTGGTTGGCTCGTCTAGAAGGAGGAGGTCTGGCGCGATGAGCAGCAGTTTTCCAAGTTCGACACGCATCTTCCATCCACCGCTGAACTCGTTCATTTTCCGGTGCATGTCCGATGGGCGGAAGCCCAATCCCTGAAGGATGCGCTGTGTTTGTTCTTCTTTGGCGCCCGTTCCCATCAATGCCAACTGGTCGTTGGCCTCGCTCAAGCGGTCTATAAGCGTGGCATAGGCGTCGCTTTCGTAGTCCGTTCGCTCCGATATTTCAGCAGAGATGCGACTGACCTCAGCTTCTAGTTCTTGGTAGACGGCAAAGGCACTCTGTGCTTCCTCGAGGATCGTGGCGTCCTCGTTGTGCTCCATTTCCTGAGCCAAGTATCCGATGCGGTATTCCTTGGGTGTAGACACTCCTCCTTCACTTGGATTTTGGACCCCGGCGATGATTTTGAGCAGGGTGGATTTCCCTGCGCCATTTCGACCCACCAAGCCCACCCGGTCCTTGTTGCCGACAGCCAACGAGATGTTCTCGAAGAGGGTGCGCTCTCCGAAGTGGACGCCGATCTGATTGATGTTGAGCATGCGCTGATGGGGTGCAATGAAAAACGCCCACAAAGGTGGGCGTTTCTCGGGGTTCTTTCAGGACTTAGGCTCAATAGTGCCAGAGGTCGTGTTCGATGGTGAAAAGCTCGTCCTTGATTCGTTCAGATTCGAGCAAGGCGTCCAAGCCTTGAGCATAGTCTGCGATGGAACGATCAAACACGTTGGTCTCTTTCACAATGTAACTGGAGAAGTACCGCTTTTGGAAGATTTCTTCGAAGGTCCTGCGCTGGGCATCGTTCTCGTAGTTGTAGCACTCCGCATTCGCGAAGACGTAACGGCATTCTGGGTAGTACAGCCAAAAGAGGGGGGCGAGGCCTTGCGAGTTTCCTTCGTCGTCCTTTTTCTCTATGATGGGGGCGATGCCGATGATGCGAACCTGACGTTGGCTCCGCTGGCGATCCCAAACCCAATCTTCCTTGACCCTGTAGCGGACGATGTCTTGGCTGCTGATGGAGGTTTCTGCCTCCATCGACCCAATGACTTCACCGGTGACCGGATCAAACTGGGGAATGATCACGATGGGATTCAGCACAGAATCCATTTGTGCTCCGGTGTAGGGATAGCGGAACTCATCATCATCTCCTGCGGGTCCGGTACCATACGCTGTCAACGACCCCTCGACTTCGAGGGCGTAACGGATGACATCAAAGAGGTTCTTGCGGTCCTCGATGGGATCGACCGGGAAATAGAACATCTGGTTGATCTTCTGTCGAAGGTCGATGTCCTGCCAGATGCGGCGCACGTACATCACATCCGCTTCGCGCAGTGAGGGGTAGGGGATGACCCGTTTTGTGAGGTTGGTCTCCTTCACATAGGCACCGTCAAGGACGGTTTGCGTTTGTGCCTCGGCCGAAAGGGCCACGGCAAGCACGCAGATGAGGGTCGCGAGATGTCGTGCTGCTTTCATCATCAGATTACTTTGAGTTTCATGGTGGGCAACGGGCGGTCCGTGCCATCCGGCATGGAGACGACGATGTCCTCAATGTACACGACAGAACCCCTTCCAATGGAGCGGAAGAGTTCTTTCATGTTGGCGGTCACCAAGTTGGAGCTGCTGCTTTGCTGAACAAAGGTGCCGCCTTTGGTCACCGTGATGTTGAATCGCTTGACCTTGACTTCCACATCAAAGTCGAAATTCTCCATCAGGGCACCCACAGACGGGGCGTTTTCCAATAGGACCTTCGTGATGGTCTTGTCCGAAGGCTTCTTGCCGGCAAATCGCGGAGACGGGTCGGGAATCCGCTTGACGCGGAACTCGCGGCCAGGCAGGCTCTTCTTGCTGCCATCTGGTAGGGTGGCGGTCACCACAATCTCTGCACCTTCTCCGGCGCCGGGATCCACGATGAACGAATCTCCATCGGCCTTAATCTTGTGTCCGCCGGTGATGCGCACGTCGAGCTTGTCGCTGCTGACGCCCGGCACAGAAATTTCCACCGGGTTGGGAACACCGCGATAGAAGACATTCATCTTCGTTGGGCTAACCACCAAGGCGGGTTCTGCTACCGTGAAATTTTGGGTGAAGAAGGGGTAGTCACCCACAGACCCATCGGGACCTTGGAATCGGATGAGGCCTTTGTAGTTCTTGTCACCAAGGGACATTGATTTGGTAGAGATACGCAGTTTTCCAACACCATCAGTCAACGGCAACGATTCCTTGCCCTCGTAGTCAATCAAGCTCGAATCCCGCCCGTCAAAATTCCGGTCGTCAATGTAGATGTCCGGACGGTTGGTGGCATCGTAGGCAGCGAGGATGACATCGGCTCGGAAACTGTCACCGCGCATGATGTAGTTGCTTTCGGGAACGACCAAGGGCACCAGATTGGTGAACTTGAAGCTCTTTCCTTCAATGCCTGCAATCAGCTCATTGATTAAGCTTGACTTGGCATTCTCCACATCAATCTGAAGTTTGGACAGAATGGGAATGACCGCGGCCAAGGGAACGTCAAAAAAGTTGGCTTCTTCCCATAGGACCTCTAGGTGGTCCTCCATTTCCTTGGGATAATTGAAGGTTTGGTCCAATGATGCAGTCAATCCAGGGGAAACCTCGAAGGTGTTGCCAATCGCATCGGTGAAGGTCACATCTTGCAGGCCCTCTCGGAAGGACATCAGCTTCTGCTTGAGTTCACTTGCGGTGAAGGCGCCATCCTTTGGCTTTGTGGGGTCCGTGCCGACGAGGTAGTTTGTGATCTCCTGGTATTCGTCTTTCTTTTCGATGTACTCGATGCTCAGAACCGTGTCGCGTCTGGCTGTGTTGTCCATCGCGATGTAGGTGGATAAATCGCCATTGGACTCAACCACTTGACGGTCACCACTGGCAACAGCCATGATGTTGGCCTTGAGCTGGGTGATGTGGTTGTACAGTTCATCCGCATCTTTTTCGATGTCCTTGGCGGCATCGTAGTACGGTTTCACTTTTTCTTGGTTCTGCGCGTATTTGACATCGAAGTCAAACATCAATTCGCGTGACTTCGCTTGTATGGTTTCGTCAGTCCTGCGCAACCCGCGCTCGACCTTGACAAAACCATTGAGAATCTCCTTGGAGATGTTGAGGGCCAAAAGAGCAGTCAGGACGAGGTACATCATCCCAATCATCTTCTGCCGCGGCGTTTCCTTCGCTCCTGCCATGATCTAGTGCGTGTGGAAGAAGAAGTGATTAACCACGGGGGTTGCCCATGGCGTTTAGCATATTGGAGTACACCGTGTTGAGTGCTTCCAAATTGGCGGAGAGTGCAGTGATGTTGTCCTTGTACTTTTTGGTATCCTCGACACTGTCGTTGAGGTTCTGCACCAATTCGCCCATGCCAGAAAAGAGCTGGCGGCTGGTCTCCATCTGCTGCAATTGAGATTCGTACATCCCATTGAGGCTTCCCAAATTCTCGCTCATTTTCTGCAACTGTTCACCTGCGGCGATGCCCATGTCCTTGTTGTCGGAGAGACCGGTGAGGGAGTCGCTTACTTGGGTGTAGGTGTCGGTAAGACCATTGACCTTTTCGGTGGCTGTGCGCAGTGCGCCTCCGTATTCGCTTGTTGCGGCGGCGGCGTCAGTTACTTCGCTCAGCTGCATGGCCTGATCTCCAAGATGGCGCATGCCATCTCCCAAACGGGAGAGGACGGCATTGTCGACCCCTGCATCCTGAAGCATGTCGTCCAGTTGATCGACGGGCTTCTTTGTTGCGGCTTCTCCATCCTCTACACCAAGTTCCGGATAGACGAGTTCCCACTTTGGGTCTGCGTGCGGACGCTCAAATGCGGACATCAAAAAGATAAACGCTTCTGTACCCAAACCGATGATCAGCATCTCGGATGCGCCTTCCCAGTGCTCAATTTTGAACAGGGCGCCAATGATCACAACGGAGGCTCCGATTCCGTACAATTTGGCCATGCCTGATTTCCAGGCTTTGCTCTCGTTGAACGGCTTTTTCTTTTTGCCTCCGACTGCGGGGCTCTTCTTGTTCTTTGCCATGGGTCTTGCAGGTTCTGTTGAATCACCTCCAGCGGGTTTCATGCGCTGGTCCTAGAGGCGGTTCAATTGGGTTGGGGATTAGTTGAAGTCTTCCGGGTCCACATTCTTTCCTCTGCCGAGGTAGCTCATGGTGCTCCGGAAACCGATATACGATTTTGCTGTGTCCTGATATTCAAAAGAACGGGTACCAGTCTGGCAATAGTATCCAATGTCCTTCCAGCTTCCGCCGCGAATGACCTTGCGCTTCAGGCTGGGGGGGTCATCCGCCTTGGCATTGTATTCGTATTCGGGGCTCATGTCGTGGCTAAAGTCATACACCGTCTCGTCAAAGGCTGTGTTTGTCCACTCGGCGACATTGCCTGACATCTGGTACAAGCCATAGTCGTTTGGACTGTAGCTCTCGACGGGAACCGTGTGACATCCCGCGTCCTCAACATAGTCTCCCCGCATGGGCTTGAAGTTGGCCAAAGGACATCCGTAGATATTGCGGATGTAGGGACCACCCCATGGGAAGGGGGCCAAATCCAAACCGCCTCGGGCGGCGAATTCCCATTCAGCTTCGCTTGGCAAGCGGAACTTCTGAACCATCGTTTCGCCGTTTTGCTTTTTCCAAGTGGCCAGAAGCTGTGTTCTCCAAGCATTGAAAGCTCGCGCTTGGCCCCAGGTCACACCGACGACTGGATAGTTGTCGTAGGCGGGGTGCCAGAAATAGGTTTCAGTCAGGGGCTCGTTGAATCCATAAGTGAAGTCGCGCATCCAGCAGAGGGTGTCTGGATACACGTTGGTGTTCTCTTCGATGACGAACTGGGCACGATCGCTGTGCCCCCGGATGCTGTTTAGCTGTCCGAGTTGGTTTGGCTCGTTGATTTCGAAATCAAGCCCTCCTTTCTGCGCAGCAGCTTGCAGATTGGTCCAGAAATACTTGAAGTTGAGTTTTCGGGTGTCGATTTGCTTCGCATCATAGAAGCGATCTGACCCTTGGAAGTAGAACTCGTCATAGAGGGCGTCGAAGATGTCTTCGTTTTCCCAATCAATGGGCTCTTCCCAATTCAGGACATAGCCTTTGTTGATGAACCTGTCCAGTTCTCGTCCATTGTTGTCCTCTGTGCGGAAGAATTCTTCGAAGTCGTTTTCCTGAAGAACATCCCGGAACAGACTGTCGCGAACCCAATGGACGAATTGGCGGTACTCGTTGTTCGAGATTTCGTGAATGTCAATGTAAAAGGCGGGGATGGTGACCGTCTTGGAGCGCGAGGTCAGGGCGTAGGGTACGTCCTGGTCGCTTGGTCCCATTGTGTAGGAGCCATAGTGGATGTAGTTCATCCCGTAGGGATTCACTTGTACCCAGTCCTCCCGCGGGTATACACCCACCACCTCACCGGCAGGGCCGCCGTAGCAGCTGACCAGTCCGATGGCGCAGAAGGCGATGATCGCAGCATTTCTCATGGTTTCTATCCTTATGTCAAACGGCTTCCGTTCGGAAGTCGAGGTTTGCAGGCACCTCAACTACGTGAAAGACAACGTGCAGGTTTCGTCAATTGTTGTCCGACCTTTAAAGGAATCGGGGGTTCGCGTGACGAGTCTGCATGGGAATCCGTTCGAAGTTGAACATGTACGAGACGAAGATTTCGTGGGAGCCGGAACTGTAGTTCGCCACCTCACTGAGCGTGGCGTCATAGCTGTATCCGAACCGGAAGACTTGCTCTGACCGGCTCAACTTCTCGTTTTTGACTTTACCGTATTCGAATCCAATGACCGGGGCGACCGCATCGCCTGGGCGGATGGAGAGGCCACCATAAAGCAGCTCATTCCAGAGGACATTTGCGTGCAAGTCCACCGTGGTGGCATTGAGGTCAGTCTTGGCCAAGAGGTGCGAGCGCAGACGGAGCGTACCATCTCCAAGGGCTTGTTCATACCCGGCTTGCAGGTAGAGGTGACGAACGCTGGATACATTCAGGTCTTGCAGGTCTGTTGCAGCCAGACGGGTGGTGCTGATTCCGGCATAGTAGCTTCCCGGAACGCGGTACATCACGCCGAGGTCAGCATCAATGGTGGTGCCACTTTTGGCGCTCTGCGGAATGACGGCATCATTGTCGTCGATGTAGATCCAGTCGTTGCCCAGCGTTTTCCCCATGTAGTTTCCGGCCAATCCCACACTGAGTATGCCGCCGTTGGCGTCTGGCTTCATGTGGTAGGCGTAGGCAATCTTCACCACGGTGTTCTGTTCTTGTCCGAGCTCGTCTTGGAAGAAGCTCAAGCCAATGCCGCCGGGGATGAAGCCAGGTTTTCCATTGTACTGGAACAAAGCAGTGGATGGATTTAAATCCAGTCCTCCCCATTGGTCGCGGTAAAACGCACTGACATATTGCAAGCGTTCTGCACCGGCGAACGCAGGGTTGAAGGACAACCGGTCCTGGTAAAACTGCGTGAGCTGGGGGTCCTGTTGGGCCGTGGCAACGGCGCCCAAAAAGAGGACAGACAGAGCGAGCAAAAGTCGGTTCATTCCAAACAGCTGATTTTCAAACGGTTCCTTGCATGGTACACCCGAAGGTGGTCGGCTAATATACCCAAAATGATGCAGCTTGCGCCTGCAAACTCGATTATCCGACCTTGGTCGTTGATTTCGTGTGAATAGATTAAAAACCAGTTCTGTCGAAAATGGGTGGTGTTTCATTTAAAGAATTGGGTCTGTTTCAGGCCAGTTTCTGTTGGGTTCGCCACCAACGATCGGGAAGGGTCCCCGAAGCCGCTGTTTGATAGTCCTCATATGAGCAGGGAACGAGAAGAAGCCGTCCTTTTCGGTTTCCTGCACCAGGGGTGGGGATGTCCATCCACCAACGGTCGCTTTTCGGGCTCTTGTAGAAGACGACCTCGTGCTCGGTGTCATCCAGTACGACCCTGTATTGAAGGTAGTCTTCGGTTGAGCCTCTGGGGTGGTCCCCCATGCGATGCATGACGCCTTCAAGGAAGCACCAGATGGCTTCAGCGATCAATTGTCCCCCCCGTCCATCTCCGTCCCGCGAGGGGTCGTGTTCGAAGAAGCCTATTGCACTCAGTCGATCGCTGTAGCCAGCATAACGGGTCAGTTGGCAGAATTCTTCTCCTGTCAAGCCATTGGTTTGCACGGAGGGGGTGGCGGGATGATCTGCGGCTCGAACGGCGCCCATGTCGAAGGTCACGAGGTCGGCGTCGCGCAGCAGGGGTTCGGCTTGTCCCATGTTGGCTCGGAGCCTGCCCAATCGGACCGCGTCGAAATGCATGCGCTCCATGAGTTGCAGTGTGTCTCCGTCGGTGCGGTAGCGCTGGTGACCCAGGTGGGTCAGATCGAACAAGTGGCCTCCTTCGGGAAGGATTAATGCGTTGATCCAGTTTCTACCGTCCACTTGTTGGGGGTCACCGCCAAAGTCGATAGAGGCGTCGATGGCCACCACATTGATGGGGCGCTGCTGTCTGGCATAGGCAGCATACATGGGGACTGTGAGAACTTGAGAGCCGCCGATGACAATCGGTATGATGTCGCGGGCCATCAATTCTTGACAGACAACGTCAAGTGCTGCACGCGTGTCTTCGGGTGTGGGCGCGGCGACAATGTTTCCGAGGTCGGCCACAGGTGCCCACTGGTCCATCACGGTGAGGTTGAGGAGTTTGCTTCTCACCCATTCTGCCGCGCGGTCCGTGCTGGCTCCGTCTAGGCTGCCCCTGCGGTCCATGACCCCAATGATGGCGGCGACACAGCCGTCGAGTTCGGGCCGTTCTCCAGCGCGGTGGATGCGCAAAACATCCCGCATCCGGTCTGTCCCGTCTGATGTGTCGAACAACCCTGCCTCTGTGGGCTCAAGCCAATCGAAAATCGATTCCATAGGGGCAATCTACCCCGCTCAGTCAGGCCTTTTTCTTGCGGGGCGAGGACTTTTTCGCCTTCCCCTTGATGATTTCCTGTGCGCGCTCCCACGTCATCTCCAAAATATTCTCGCCTACGGGGATGCGAACAGATTGCTTGTCAGAGACGAGGTAGTACTGGCGGCCTTTCAGGCGTGTGCTCCACTTGGTGTCTTCAGCGAAGGCCTTGATGATGCCTGCCTTCAGTTGCAGCACCCGGTCCCAGTCCAGTTGGTCCACGCTCTCTCCCTTTGGGATTTTGACGTTGTCCTTTCCCGACTTGATGTAAGGCCCCCAGCGCCCCATCAAAACGCGGGTGTCCGGGTCTTCGTCGTACGTGCGAAGCAGGGCTTTGGCATCGGCTTCGCGCTTGGCGAGGATCATCTCAATGGCCGTGTCCAGTGGGATGTCATAAGGCGAATACTCGCTGTCTTTGGGGATGCTCACGAACTTCCCGTCATGGCGCACATAGGGCCCGAAACGGCCGATTGCTGCAACCACCTTTTTGTCCTCGAACTGACCGAGATCCCTCGGCAGATCAAACAATTTCAACGCTTCTTCCAATGAGATTCCCTCCAGGGTCTGTCCCTTTAGGAGTGATGCGAAGCGCTTCTCCTCGTCATCCGGTGCGCCAATCTGTGCGAGTGGTCCATAACGGCCAATTCGGACGAGGACCATCTTTCCCGAAGCGGGGTCCACGCCGAGTTCACGCTCTCCACTGGCCCGTTCCGCATTTTCAGTGGTGTCGAGGATTTGTGCGTTGAAAGGCGTGTAGAAGGCCTTGACCATGCGCTGCCAATCGTCTTTGCCCGCGGCGATGTCGTCGAATTCCTGTTCCACCTTGGCGGTGAATTGGAAGTCCATGATGGAAGGAAAGTGTTCTTGGAGGAAGTCTGTCACAACCATGCCGATATCGGTTGGGAACAGTTTGGATCGCTCTGACCCGGCCATTTCCTTGTTTTCCTCGGTGCGAATGGTGCCGTCGTCCTGCAGGTGCAGGGTTTGGAAGGCGCGTTCATTTCCCTCCCGGTCTTCCTTGACCACGTAGCCCCGTTTCTGGATGGTGCCAATCGTGGAGGCATAGGTCGAGGGGCGTCCGATTTGCAGCTCTTCTAGCTTCTTCACAAGGGCGGCTTCGCTGAAACGGGCCGTTGATTTGGTGAACCGTTCGATGGCCTGCATGGTGTTCAGGTCGAGGCCTTGTCCTTGTTCAATTCGCGGCAGCATGCCCCGGTCTTCTTTTTCGTCGTCGGTGCCCTCGAGATAGACCTTCATGAAGCCGTCAAATTGGATGGCCTCGCCTTTGGCCACCAGCATTTCCTCGCGACTTGGGAGGTGGATGTCCACGGTGGTCTTTTCGATGATGGCGTTGGCCATCTGGCTTGCCAAGGTGCGCTTGAAGATGAGCTCGTACAACCGGCGCTCGTCGCTTTCGCCTTGGAGGGTGGCAGCTGACATGTCGGTCGGTCGAATGGCTTCGTGCGCTTCCTGAGCCCCTGCCTTCTTCGTCTTGAAAACGCGGCGTTCGTGGTAGTTCTCACCGTAGCTGCTGGTGATGTGGGCTTGTGCCGCATCGAGGGCGAAGTCCGACAGGTTGGTCGAATCCGTTCTCATGTATGTGATTCGACCGGCTTCATAGAGGCGCTGGGCCACCTGCATCGTGCGGGAGACTGAAAAGCCCAGTTTTCTGGAAGCCTCCTGCTGCAGTGTGGAGGTGGTGAAAGGGGCTGCAGGTTTGCGTTGGGTGGGCTTGCGCTCTACCCGATTGGCCTTGAGGTCGGCGCCGTGCGCAGACTTGAGTACATCAGTGGCGAGTTCGGGGGTGTCGAGCCGCTTGTTGAGGTCCGCTTTGAAGCCTTGGCCATTGGCTGTGAGCTTTGCGGTCACCTTGTAGTAGCCTTTGGGTTGGAAGGCGAGGATGTCGCGCTCTCGTTCCACAATGAGCCTGACGGTCACGCTTTGCACGCGCCCTGCTGAGAGTGAGGGGCGCACCTTCTTCCACAACACCGGAGAGAGCTCGTATCCGACGAGACGGTCAAGCACACGTCGGGCCTGTTGGGCCATGACCAGCGGCATGTTGACCTGTCGAGGCTGTTCGATCGCCCGAAGGATGGCTTTTTTGGTGATTTCGCTGAAGACGATGCGCTTGGTTTTGACCTCAGGCAGGCCCAAAGCCTCTTGGAGGTGCCAGCTAATGGCTTCTCCCTCGCGGTCCTCATCCGTTGCGAGCCAGACCATTTCGGCTGACTTCGCCAGTTTCTTTAGTTCGCTGAAGCGCCCCTTGTCTGCGGTAACTTCATAGGTGGGCATGAATCCGTTTTCAACGTCCACAGCCAACTTGCCGCCAGGCAAGTCACGGATGTGTCCGTAACTGGAACGTACCACGTAGTCTCCACCGAGGTATCCCTCGATGGTTTTTGCCTTTGCAGGGCTCTCGACGATGACAAGGTTCTTGCTCATGAATGGGCGAAATGAGCGGCAAAGAAAAAGGGATTCCTGCTTCGAGAGAACCTCTGGGGCACAGTTGTCAGGTATTTTATGTGCCATTCTCGACTGCCGTAGGCACAAACACAAAACAATTTTGGGTACTGACACGTTGTCAGGTTCGGGTTAAATTAGCGGTCCTCTAGTTCGAAGCGCATGAGATCAGGCAACCAGACCATCGATGAGTCCCGTCAGGGAGAGGCCTTGCAAACCAGTTCGGTTGGCCAGCGCAAGCTGTATCTCGAGAGCTATGGTTGCCAGATGAATTTCAGCGACAGTGAGATTGTGGCGAGCATCCTTGCCGAAGCGGGTTATGCAACCACCAAGGATCAAAGTGAGGCGGATTTGATTCTGCTCAATACCTGCTCCATCCGAGACAATGCCGAACAACGCATCCGCCATCGGTTGCAGCACCTCAAGGGGGGCAAGCGAAACAACCCCAAGCTCAAGGTGGGCATCCTCGGATGCATGGCGGAGCGATTGCGGGACCAGCTTTTAGAAGAGGAGAAGCTGGTGGATTTGGTGGTCGGACCTGATGCTTATCGTGATTTGCCGCGATTGGTGGATGAAGTTGAGGGCGGGCAGAAGGCAGTCAACACGCTGCTCAGCCGTGAGGAGACCTATGCGGAAATCCAGCCGGTTCGCCTCGACGACAAAGGCATTACCGCCTTCATATCTATCATGCGGGGCTGCGACAACATGTGCAGTTTCTGTGTGGTGCCCTTCACGCGG
>CAXHAW010000008.1:0-15894 GCA_964014525.1 uncultured bacterium | reverse complement strand
GGGTCAACCTTCTAACGCTTCCGCGCCGCCCACAATCTCGAGAATTTCTGCCGTAATGGCCGCCTGACGTGCCTTGTTGTAGCTCAGTTTGAGTTCGCGCAACATTTCGCCTGCGTTTTCCGTGGCCTTGTGCATCGCCGTCATCCGTGCCCCGTGCTCAGACGCATGGCTGTCCAACAGCGCCTTATACAGCTGAATTTTCAGCGTATTCGGAATGATGTTTTCGGCAATTTCCTCGCGACTGGGCTCAAAGATGTAGTCCACTGAAGTGGCCACTGTCTCTGCTGTTTCTTCAATCGGCGTCTGCTCAATCGGGAGCATCTGCTCACACATCACGTCCTGAACCGCCGCGTTTACAAAGCGATTGTAAAGGATTTCCACGCGGTCGTATTTACCGGAACGGAACGCCTCCATTACCTGACCTGCGGCGTTCGCTGCCCCTTGGAAATCTAGGTTGTCAAACACCGTGTGGGGCTCACTGCCCAAGTCCAATGTCGTAAAGTGTTCCGTGCGACGGAACACATCTGCCGCCTTCTTTCCAAGACACAACACGTGTGCCTCTTTGCCTTTCAACTCCTTGATTCGCTGTTGGGCAAGTTTGATTATGTTGTTATTGAACGCCCCACACAGGCCACGGTTCGACGTCACTGCGACCAACAGCACCTTCTCGGCTTCGCGCTCTACAGCGTAAGGGTTTTCAGACGCATCCAAAGACGCCGAGACATTGACCAGAATCTCCTGCAACTTTTCCGCATAAGGACGCATTTGCGTCACTGCCTCCTGTGCCCTCCGCAGCTTCGCTGCAGACACCAGCTTCATCGCCTGGGTAATCTGACGGGTGCTCCCGACAGAGGCGATTCGATTGCGTACTTCCTTGAGACCGGCCATGGCTAAATCAGCTGGCGAATTGCTTGCTCACCTCCTCCGCAGCGGCCTTCATGGTCGCCTGCGCCTCATCAGAGTACTTCCCGCTCTTGAGCTCCGCCATCGTATCGGCGTGCTTGGCTCTGAGGTAATCGAGGTATGCTGTCTCGAACTCCTTGACCTGGTTCACAGGCACGGTCTTAAGCAGGTTCTTTGTTCCCGCATAAATGATGGCCGTCTGCTCCTCAACTGGCATCGGGGAGTTGAGGTTCTGCTTCAGAATCTCCACGTTGCGCATGCCCTTGTCGAGCACGGCCTTGGTGGCGTCGTCGAGGTCAGATCCAAATTTTGCAAACGCCTCGAGCTCTCGGTACTGTGCCTGGTCCAACTTCAATGTTCCCGACACCTTTTTCATGGACTTGATTTGCGCCGAGCCCCCTACACGGCTCACAGAGATTCCCACGTTGATCGCGGGCCTCACTCCAGAAAGGAAGAGGTTGCTCTCCAAGAAAATCTGTCCGTCCGTAATGGAAATCACGTTGGTCGGAATGTAGGCTGAGACGTCTCCCGCTTGTGTCTCAATAATCGGCAATGCCGTCATTGACCCACCGCCTTTCACCAACGGGCGAAGGCTCTCGGGAAGGTCGTTCATTTCCTTTGCAATGTTGTCGTCGGAAATCACCTTCGCTGCGCGCTCCAAGAGCCTGCTGTGCAAGTAGAACACATCTCCCGGGTAAGCCTCGCGGCCTGGTGGCCGGCGGAGCAGCAAGGAGACCTCGCGATAAGCAACAGCCTGCTTTGATAGGTCATCATAGACAGCGAGTGCCGGGTTTCCAGTGTCTCGGAAGAACTCGCCAATCGCCGCTCCCGTGAAGGGCGCATAAAATTGAAGAGGTGCCGGGTCAGACGCCGTTGCCGCGACAACAACGGTGTATGCCATCGCACCGGCCTCTTCTAATGTCTGGACAACACCCGCAACAGTAGACCCTTTTTGACCGATGGCCACGTAGATACAGTACACGGGCTCGCCGCGGTCATAAAACTCTTTTTGGTTGATGATGGTGTCAATCGCAACCGTTGTCTTTCCCGTCTGACGGTCTCCGATGATAAGCTCACGCTGGCCTCGGCCAATCGGAATCATAGAATCAATGGCCTTAATTCCCGTCTGCAACGGCTCGTTCACCGGCTGCCGATAGATGACACCAGGGGCTTTTCGCTCCATAGGCATGTCATACAGGTCCCCTTCAATGTGACCCTTGCCATCAATCGGCTCGCCCAACGTGTTGACCACACGGCCCAACATGCCACGACCCACCTTGACAGAAGCAATTCGGTTCAGTCGCTTCACCGATGAACCCTCTTTCAATTCTCCAGCAGGCTCAAGCAAAACCGCTCCAACATTGTCCTCCTCGAGGTTCAATGCAATGCCGCGGACTCCGTTCTCGAACTCTATGAGCTCACCTGCCTGCACATTGGACAGGCCGTAAATACGGGCGATTCCGTCTCCAACTTGGAGAACGGTGCCAACCTCCTGGAGGTCGGCCTCGGATTGATTTCCGGCAAGCTGCTCACGCAGGATGGCGGATACTTCAGCGGGTTTGATCTGGGACATGAGGTCTGGGTACGCTCAGTAAGCCGGTTCGTAGGGGTTGTTGGTGAGGTTGCGGTGCAGCGTCCGAAGGGACTGGAACACCGAGGCGTCAATCATCCGGTCACCTACACGCAGCTTGAAGCCGCCGATGAGGTTGGGATCGACCGTTTCTGACAACTCCACGCCTCCCTCGTGGACCTTGCCAATCAATGCGTTGATTTCGGCGCGGCGGGCGTCGTCAAGCGGCACCGCCGACACGACTTCAGCCAACACGACGCCGCGCTCCTCTCGCACAAGAGAAACAAAGGCCTCTGCCATGTGCGCAATCAATCCTGCTCTGCCCTTTCTAGCCAACAACGCCAAAAACGCTGTTGTTAAGTCGTGGGCACCTGCAAAAACAGCGCGAACAATGGCCTCTTTCTTCTCTGGGCGAACAACAGGGCTGGCCAAAATGACCGAGAGGTCTCGGTTCTCTTTGGTTGCCTGAATCAACGCCCGCATGTCCTGCTCCACCGCGTCCACCGCATTTTGCTCCTTGCTCAAAGTGAGCAAAGACTTTCCATAGCGGCGGGCAACTGTTGTAGCAGACATGTGGTCAGTTCAGTTTAGAGTCCGAGATCATGCGGCCAATCAACTCTTGTTGGGCGCCATCGCCTTTGAGCTCTTGGCGAACCAAGTTCTCCGCGATCTCTAGACTCAGCTTCGCGACCTCTGCCTTGAGCTCTGCCACCGCCGCTGCGCGCTCACCATCGATGGCCTGCTTGGCCTGGTCAATCATGCGCTCACCTTCGTCTTTGGCTAGCTGTTTGGCGTCGGCCACCAATTTGTCGGCCATGTCGCGCGCATCGCGCAACATGCCGTCACGCTCCGCACGGGCCTCTTGCAACAGACGTTCATTGTCCGACTGCAAGTTTTGGATTTCCGCACGCGCTTGCTTGGCGGAATTGAGCGCGCCCTCTATTTCCTCTTCCCGGTCCTTAAGACCTTGGAGGATGGGGCCCCAAGCCATCTTGCGAAGCAAGAACAGGACCACCAAAAAAGAGACCGTCGCCCAAACGACCGATCCGAAAGCGGGTGTCAACAACGCGTCCATGTCGGAGTGCGCTGTGGATTAGACGAAAATGACCAGAAGGCAAACAATGACCGCGAACAGCGCGACACCCTCAACGAGGGCGGCAGCCACGATCATGTTGGCCCGGAGGTCTCCGCTCATCTCCGGTTGACGTGCCATCGCCTCTAGGGCGGATCCGCCGATGCGGCCTACGCCAATACCGGCTCCGATAGCTGCGACGCCGGCGCCGAGACCTGCGAGACCTTGATTCATTGATTCCAAGAGGATCATTGCGAGTTCCATGGTGTATGGATTTGGTTTGTTTGGGTTGTCTTAATGGTGGGCTTCATGGGTGGCTTCCCCAAAATAAAGGGCTGCAAGCAACGTAAACACGTATGCCTGCAAAAAGGCAACCAAGAATTCGATCAGGTACATGAATATCATGAAGAGCGTAGAGAACACGCCCGTACCCATTCCAACGCCTCCACCGAACTGTTCTCCAAGAATGAAGATCAGCGATGTGAAGGACAAAATGATGATGTGTCCCGCCGTAATGTTCGCGGTCAAACGAATCATCAGCACAGCAGGCTTGATGAATATGCTCGCAATCTCGATGGGAACGAGAATGAATTTGACAGGCAGGGGCACGCCAGAAGGCCATAGAATGTGTCCCCAATAGTGCTTGTTTCCAGAGACGGTGGTAATCAAGAACACCAATGTGGCCAAAACCATGGTTATGCCCAACGTTCCCGTGATATTGAAGCCTCCGATAAACGGAATCAGGCCCAGAAGGTTGCTGAAGAAGATGAAGAAGAACACCGTCAACAAAAAGGGCAAATACCGGTCCGCCTTCTGCTTTCCGATGCTCGGAATGGCCACCTCGTCTCTTATAAACAGCACCATTGGCTCCAAGACATTCTGAAGTCCGGTTGGCGCCTGGCCCTTCCGCTTTGCGTATCCTTTGGCCGCGCGCCCAAAAAGAAGCAGGACAAGTCCCATCATCAGCAGCATGCCAAGTATGCTTTTGGTGATGGACAGATCAATGACGTCAACCCCACCCGCTAGGTGATCACCTTGGTGTTCGTCTGCGGGCTCTTTTTCGGCGTGTCCCTCGTGGCCTTGGTGATGGTGCCCTGATGGGTCGTGCTCGTGGGCAGACAGCACCCCGTGATTTAGCGTGTACCAAAGACCTGAGCCCCCGAGGTGTGCTCCATGATGCAAGGCACTGCTCATGAAGACATCAAACTGTCCCGTTTCGGGGGCATATGCAATCACCGGAAGTGGAATGTGAATTCCACCAACCAGATGGACTTCGTGGGCATCCTGAATGTGGTGAATGATAAACTCACTGGGGTTGAATCTCTTTTCTCCATGGGCGTCATCCGACGCCGCCACCCTCCCAGTTGCCCCAAAAAATAGGCCCAGGATCAAGGCTTTGGTCATGCACCGCTGGAAACGGGTGGAGAAGGAGTTCATAATCGCGTTTGGCGAATTTGGGTGCGAAGATAGTGTCCGAATTCCTTCCTGTTTCACACCGAAGACGAAGTCGCAGAAAGAAGTTTCAACGCAGGTCCGTGGGCGGCCGATTATGACGCATGGTTTCAGCCACAAGAATGGCCGTAAACGCAGCGTAACACAGGTACACGGAAAGGCCAAAAACCAAGGGGTTTGGGCCGCCCATAAGGAGGTAAATCAACACAAGAATGAGCACCGCAAACATCTTGATCATCGTCGCCCCCATCACCTTTCGAACCTGAGCGCCTGAGCTGGTCGAGTCGTCGGGCCTCAACCACCGTTCAAGGCACGGAGTCAACACTGCCAAAAACAACACAACCGCGGTCAACGACAAGCGTGACGAGTCTACCATCCATGGTTCTTGTAGTGTGTGAATCAACAACAGTGCGGCAAAAGCGGTCAATGTGTTCAGAGCCAAAAACTTCATCTCTTCATCATTTTGCGTCACGAATGACCATGACCATCGCGGAAAAAAGCCCAAAAAGGGCACCACAAGCCGTGCCCCACGCTATCTCGTGACCCGCCTTTTCATCCCACCGGCGACCCAACCACGCTCCACCACCTATGGCAAAAAACAACGTGGACGCCATGCCCGCATGGCGCATCACACTGCGGTTCGATTCAGGCGGTTTGCTGGAAGGCCTGTCCGGCATGGTCCAGATTCTTGACGGCAGGCTCCTTTAACTCCAGGCTCTCGCCCATGTCATCCAGCTTACATACCCCTTCAATTCGCGCGCCCGCTTCCACGGCCATCCGGCCGTAACGAATCTCGCCATGAACTCCGCTTGACTCTTTCAGCGTCAGCAAGCCCACAACGCGAAGATTTCCAGCTACCACGCCTTGGGACTCACAGTCGTGGCAATCCACATTGCCCTCCACTCGACCGGTCAACCCAATAACCAAGCGGCCTGTGGTGTGGATGTCTCCAACAAAATGACCGTCAATACGGATGCTTCCTTCACTCCGGATGGACCCCTCAACCAAAGTGCCTTCCACAATGCGGTTGATTCCCTGTTCTATTCCAACGTCCCGGTTGCGGTTTCTCGCCATGGTGCTCGGTTCTCGCAGTGATTCAGTTCCCAAGGTAAACCCCTTCGAAGAATTTGCTGTATCCATCTATGTCCTTGCCCTTAAACAGCTCGACATAGTTCTCCGTGTGAATGACAAACGTATTGAAACCGCTGGTGTTCAGCTCAATCATCGATTCCCGATTGGCAGAGAGAACCTTGAAGTAGTCCATCGCTCGGTCCTTCCTTGGGAAGGCCTTAACAAGAACCAACTGGTTTTGCCGGTCCATGAGGTTGCTTGTGACCTTCAAATTGAGGCTTGCAAAATACTGGCGATTAAAGTCCGCCAAAGCGGCCTTGGTCTTGTCTGAGCCTCCCTCACTAACAGGGATCACCACGGCGAAATAATGCTCAAGTACCGGCTTGTCTGTGAACTTCCCGTAGTCTGGAGCCTTGGGCACAGCATCCGTCTTCTTCCCGTCCTTCTTTCGGGCGTCCCCGACACCGAGTCCCACAAGAATATCCTGTGCCGCAAGTGCCTGTTCAGATGAGTCACACGAGGCAACCACCTCTTTGAGGGCGGCGATGTAGTTCTCTCTTCCCCGGGCTCTGCCGTCGAGCCACCCCACGCATTGTGCTCGGAGGAAACGGTATCGACATTCTTGGGTGTGGTTGGGGACGGTGTCCAATAACACGTTAATTTCGGCCAGCAAGCTTTGGTAGTCCTTCTGGCTGTAATAGCGAATGAGGTGGTCCTCATAGGCCGCCAACTCGTCGATTCTACGCTGCTCCTCAAAATCGACAAAGTCTGGGTTCTCCACCAACTGAGCCCATTCGCTGTCAGGGTACAAAAGAGAAATCTGATCTGCCCAATATTGCGAGTTGCACGTGGCGCAAAACGGGTTCTGGTAATTCTCTGTCTCCTCGAGAAACAAGTAAGTTCTGTACAGTTGATAGTGGGCCAACGGGTGCTCCGCACTCTCCGTATAGCGGTCGAGCAGGTCAACCCACGCCTCGATGGCGTTGTCCGTATCGTCTAGTTTTTCCTTGTAAATCACGCCGCTTTGGTAGACTGCTGTTGCCGTCTCCACATCCGCGGTGGCGCGCTGATCATCGGAACAAGGAAGCGACTCCAGCAACTCTTCTGGAGTTGGCAACTCACCACCAGAGCCGAGCAGATCCACAGAGGCCACCTCTTCCGCCACCTCGTCAATGGTGCCAAAGCCAGAAGCCAACCTTCGGCTTCTCCTCCAGTGGTCTTCAAGCGGGCGGTCTCCCCATTGGGCCAAAAAATCTGACCTTCCTTTCTCTCGAAGGTTGGGGTTGTAAGGCCAAAAGGCGGTGGCCGCTCCTGGAACCGACAGGCTCTCAGACAGCGCCTCCTCGGCCAAGCGCTCCGCCTCTGCCGCGGCCTCCTCTTGGGCAACCCTCAACCCCTCAATGATCTCCTCCATCCTGACATAACGTTCGTCCTCATCCAGGTTACAGATGTCTCGCAAACTGTCGTTTCGCAAAACCACCATAAGCTGCTCCACCAGCTCGGTCAAACTCTTGGCGTTGTTGCTGACCTCCTGATATCTGGGGTGGTCCTCATTCATGTTGGCCAGCGTGCTGTCGTAGTATGCCTGAGCCAACTCGTATTCACGGTCCTCGAGGTGCAAGTCCGCCAGCGAGAGAAAGCTCTTCATCCTCGGGCGGCGGTTTCCCGAGTTCTCGGCCAACGCATCGCGCAGGTAACCCATCCCCTCCTCTCGGTTCAATTCCTCCAACTCAATTTGCGCCAAGGCATAGTATATCTGATCCCGGTAATCCTCATTCTTGTCCTCCTCCAACATGTCAAAGAAGAGGTCTTTGATTTCCATGCTGTCTCCGCGGCGACGGTCAAAGGCCAGGGCCTGCTGCATGCGCGCCTGGAATTCCATTTCATAAGGGGTCTTCAACTTGACCACCTCCTCAAAGAGTTCAATCGCCTCCCGATTGCTCCCATATTCTCTCTTTAATTGAGCCAAGACGAAAAGTGGGCGAGCCCGGTGTCGCTTGGGGTTGATTTTGGGAATGGCCCGCTCGATATAGCGAATCGCCTCTTCTATGTTGTTCTGGGTCAGAAGAAATTCCGCCTGAACCAAGAACGCGTCTGCACGAAGTTCATCCGACGCATCCCGCTCTCCCACCGCCTTCAGCAGGGCTGAGTTCGCCTTTGGCATGTTTTCCATGGCCATGTATGTCCTGGCCAACCAAGCGCCTGCGGCCACCTGGCTGTCTGGCTCCTTGTGCTTGCGTTGCAAATACTTGAAAACCTCCTCTGCCTTTGCGAGGTCTCCTTTATAAAAGTGGCCCTTCCCAATCAGCGTGTAATTGTCGTCGATCCATCGATTCAGCTGGGGGCGCTTGAAGTCCTTTTGCTGGCTTCGCGGCGGCGTCATCGCGTGTCGGTCAACCACCCTTGAGCACTTCTCAATGGCCCTCTCCATTAAAGGGTACAAGAAATCCGCCTGGTCTTCAGACCCATATAGAAAAAGCGGAATCACCTCATCCCAATTCTCTTCGTGCGTTTCGGCCAGCTTCTGGTCTGCCTCTTCCATGGCCAACCGCGCAAAATGAAACCCGTTAAACCGTGACGTGGTGTTGTGGTAGGATCTGTAAAAGCGACCGTCCCTTTGGGTGGTGCACCCATAAGCGCCCAACAAGAGGACAATAAAAACCGAGCACAGCGCCGCCCACCTGTGCTGGGCACTTCTCGATGACGTTGTTGTGGTGGACATGTTTCGACTCGGGTTCCGAGCGACCAACTCGAAAGGCGCGAAAATATTGCAATCCTACCACCCCAATGACAAATTCATGGGCATCCTTTCGTTGTCGTCCATCTTTGAACAACGAAGAACCCGAAAGGATGTCTATCGCACCACAGTCCGAACCCACCCCAAGCAAACGATTCAAGTTGATCCTTCAAGAGGAGGGAACCTTTGCAGAAAGGTGGTCCATGAGGGTACAACCCAACCAACTCAGGGGCCTTGCCGCCCTGTGCGCCTTGGCTGTCGCCGCGCTGACCTATGCAATCATCGCCCTGACACCACTAAAGGAACACGTCGTTCCTGGTTACGTGGCGTCTGAAACCCGAGCGTTGCAGACCGATTCTTGGCGAATTGTGGACTCCCTGTCCACCATCGTGGAGCGGCAGTCCAGGTATTTAGACAACGTCAGGGCAATCCTATCTGGAAGGCTTCCGGCAAGTGCTTTGACACTCACCAACCAACTAGACGAGCCCGCGTCAGAGGGCCAAGAACAGCTTCTGGCCTCACCGGTAGACGCGCTCAACGGACTCCGAGATCGCGTCCAAGAAGAGGATGCCTTCGCTGTCATCCGGCCCAACGCCCTCGAAGAGTCTGGTTTGTGGATGCCCCCTGTAGAAGGGGTGGTGTCCTCCCCTTGGAACCCGGGAATCGGCCACTGGGGACTGGACCTTGTGGCACCTGCCAACACCCCAGTCAAAGCCGTTGGTGATGGGTCGGTTCTCTATGCTGGATTTACCTCTGGTGGTGGCCACACGGTCATGATCCAGCACGAAGACAATCGCGTCTCTGTTTACATGCACAACAGCAGGACGCTTGTCTCATCAGGTGACCGGGTAAGCCAAGGGGCGCCCGTGGCCATCATTGGCAATACCGGTGACCACAGCACTGGGCCTCACTTGCATTTCGAATGGTGGGAGTCCGGGGTGGCCATCGACCCCTCTCTCCGAATCCGCCTTCAGAATTAATCAGGCCTTGGCGCCAACCTCAGATGACTGCCAAGACATCATTTTTCTGAACGCCCCTACCCTGTCCTCAAGCATCGTTTGCGTTACACCGCGAATGCCTTCGGTTCCAAAGGATTGACATGTAAAGCTGGCTAATGCACTGCCGACCACAATGCCCTCCTTCAGGGTGTCAAAGTCTGTCGATCCGCAGCGCGCCACGTGACCGATGAACCCGCCAGCAAACGTATCTCCAGCTCCGGTGGGGTCAACCACCTCGTCCAAAGGCAACGCAGGACAAAAAAACGTCTCTATCTCTCCGTCCCGGTGGTGGAACAACAGGGCCCCGTGTTCCCCTTTTTTGATGATCAAATACCGCGGGCCCATGTCAAGAATAGATCGCGCAGCCCGCACAAGGTTGTGCTCGCCGCTCAACTGCCTGGCCTCCTCGTCGTTTATGGTGAGGACGTCAACTCTCGCAATGACCGACTTCAAGGGATCCATCGCGATGTCCATCCAAAAGTTCATGGTGTCCAAGACCACCAATTTGGGGCGCTCCTCCATTTGGTCCAAAACAGATGCTTGGAGGGTGGGGTCTATGTTGCCCAGCATGAGCCACCTCGCCTTTCGCCAATCCTCAGGAATCACCGGCCGGAAATCGGCAAGGACATTGAGTTCTGTAGCGAGTGTGTCGCGGCCATTCATGTCCTCGTGATAAGAGCCCGACCAGAAAAAACTCTTCCCACCCTTTGGGCAGTCCACGCCCTCCAAGTGCATTCCTGCATCAGACATCGCCCGAAGTTCTGCTTGGGGAAAGTCCTCCCCAATTACGCTCACTAAGCCCGCCCCGACACCCAGTCGGGTGGTGGACCAGCCGATATACGTTCCGGCGCCGCCCACGATGCGCTCGCGCTGACCGAAAGGTGTTTTTATTGAGTCGAACGCAACCGTACCGACTGCCACAATGGAGAATGGATTCCAGCTCATGATCAAAATGGTGGGCACAAAGGTACAGGACAGCCTTGCGCGCATCAGCCTCCATTGCACCGAAGGCCGAAACCCACTATCTTTGCGCTCCTTCGAAAAGAAGGACTGAGCACTCCCCTATAGCTCAGCTGGTTAGAGCGACTGACTGTTAATCAGTAGGTCCCTGGTTCGAGTCCAGGTGGGGGAGCAACAAAAAACCCCGGGCCAAACCCGGGGTTTTTTCTTTTCCTGTATGGCTCTTTCTGATTGTATCAGAGCAAGTTGATCCGGCTGGCCAAAATATCCTTGTAGCTTCCACCGATTGGAATCTCCTTCTCCATGCTCTTGACTTGAATCATGGAGTATTTGATGCTGTGGATGGCGTCTAGGTTTACGATGTAACTCCTGTGAACCCTCATGAAGCGCCGCTCATTGAGCTTGTTCTCCACGTCCTTCATCGTGCTGTGAATCGTGAAGCTTTGCTCGGGGGTGTGGACGACAACGTAATCCTTCAGGGCCTCAATAAAGAGAAGCTCATCGTAGTCAATCTTCATCAGACGGCTTCGGTTCTTGACGAAGAGGTACTCCGCGGTCTCCTTATGCTCCGCCATGTTCCGGAGGAACTCATTCTCCAGTCGCGCTTCTTGCTCTTTAGAAAACTTGTGCATCGCCATCTCGATGCTCGTCTGCAAATCAACGTCCTTAAAAGGCTTCAAGATGTAGCCGTGAGGCTCCGCCAACTTGGCCTCTCCCAATGTGCTCCGGTCGGCGTATGCCGTCAGGAAGATAATCGGCACGTCCAAGGTGCGCTTGATTTCCTCTGCCGCGGCAATGCCGTTCATGTCTCCTTTGAGCATGATGTCCATGAGGACAACGTCCGGGCGAAAACGAACGGCCAAGTCAATGGCGTCTTCCCCGTTGTCCGCCGTGGCCACGACGTTGTATCCAATCTTTTCAAGGGTCTGCTCGATGTCCTTGCGAACGATGCTCTCGTCCTCGGTGACCAGAATATTGATTGACATGGTTGTGCTGGTTCAAGTTCGGCTCCAACCTGTCGAATCATTCGATAGAAGCGCACGCTTCATCCGTCAAACAGGTTTTTTGGCCGCCGAAAGCTAACCAAAAAGCGGGTTCCTCCGTCACTTTCCGCCAAGAGTTCCGCATCAAGCTGTTCGCTCAATGCCTGAACGAGGTACAAGCCCAACGAGTCACGACCGCTCCAATCAAAACCATCAGGCAACCCCACGCCGTCATCCCGCACCTCAATTTGAATTTCCTCTTCCTCAGGGTTACCCTCCACTGGGTTGGAGCGCAAACCAACGGAAATGACACCCGATTCTCTGCCTTCAAAGGCATATTTCATCGCATTGGAAACCCACTCATTCAAAATGAGACCACATGGTATCGCTTGGTCCAGAGGGGCTTGTAAATCTTCTAGGTCTGTTTCCAGTGTCACGTGTGTGCTGGACTGATACCCCTGAATGATGTTGCCCGCAATCCGTGTGAGATAAGAGGGGAAGCCGATGCTTGAGACGTCGGTGTTTTGGTACAGCGTTTCGTGAATGACGCTCATCGTAGACACACGATTCTGGATTTCCTCTAAACCAGAAATGGCCTTCTCGTCATCCACAAAGTTCTTCTGAAGGTTGAGTATCGAGTTGATGATTTGCAGGTTGTTCTTGACCCGGTGGTGCACCTCCTGAAGCAAAATCTCCTTTTCCTTCAAGGCACCACGAATGGCCTTGTCAATCCGCTTTCGCTCGGTAATATCATAGGCGATAGCGCTAATTTCCGGCGTCCCCTCCACCATTTCAATGGGGTTCAAGAACAACTGTAACCAACGTCGATCGTCACCCCCGCCCTCGGAAACAATGGCCCACTCAAATCGCTGTGGCGTTCCACTCAACGCCCGAGAAAAGCGGTCTTCAAGGTCAAAGCCGTTCCATTCTTGACTCTGGAGCACAGCGTCTGACAACCGGGCGCTTAACCCCTCCGTTGACCCCAGCTCTCCTTCTCCTCCGGCCAGCCACTTAATGAAGTTTCGGTTGGCGCTCGTTACGCTGTGCCCCGCAGTGGCCGTCCAAATGACAAAGTCCTCACCGGACTCCACAATGCTCCGCATTCGCGCGGTGGCACTGTGCAGCGCAGCCTCCGCAGCAATGCGCTGTTCAATTTGTTGGGTCAACTGCTGGTTTGCCTCTTCTGCCAGCTCGGCACGAATTCTCTCCTGCATGAGCGAGTGCCTGTCCGTTACATCGGACAAGTTGACTTGCACGGCGGGCTGACCATCAAAAATGGTCAACCTCCATTTCACTGTGATTCGCTTCTTGTTGTTTGGCAGCTCAAGCTCCCACTCCTCCGCATCTCGCCCTTGTCGAGCTTCTGAAGAACTTAACAGAGCGCGCTTTCGATGCTCTTCAGGAAACATCGTTTCAAACCGCATGCCCTCCAACACATTGGAGTCGCCCATAAACAGCTTCTCAGCAACCGGGTTGGCGTAACGAATTAAGTCGTCAACAAGAATCAAGATTCCGTTTGGGGAACTCTGAACAAGCAGCCTAAACCGTTCTCTTTCCTGAATCAAATCGTATTCAATCCGCTTTCGGTCTGAAATGTCATACATCATCCACACCTCAGAGCCATCTTCCAATCGCCCCTTGCCAATGTCAAGGTTCAACACCTCTCCATTGCGGTTCTGCATCATCCAGTCGCCCCGGTCAAAAACCCCGCTTCCCTCAATTGGCTCCAAATTTCCAATTCTCCGAAGCCCGAGTTGACCCACAGGATCACCAATAACCTCTTCTGCATGGTCTACACCCAACATGGCCAAGAAACGAGAGTTCACGTCCAGGACGATGCCGCCTTTGATTTGCACAATGGCCTCTTGGGCAATGTCATTCAGCCTTCGATAGTGTGCTTCCCGGTCTTGAAGTGCTTGCTGTCTGAACCGCGCCTCGCTGATGTCAGAAATCTGAACCAGGTCTGAAAGCCCCGGCCCTGGGGACAGCCTCAATTCAACGTGAAAGGATTCTCCAGCAGCACGGGTGGCCTTCAGCTCTAGGCGCAGGACTGTTCGGTCCACAACGGGAACGCATTCCCAACGAACATCGAAGTATGTGCGGTCCTGCTTGCGCCATTCCAACCAACCTCCGTCAAACCAATTTGGGTCTTTCGGCAAGGTGTCCTTCCAACCAAACAAAAAGGCCGCGTGGCGATTTGCCTTGATCGCTTTTCCCTCCCGAATCAGAATCACGGCAGAAGGCAATCGGTCCATCCAGGCCTCAGGCCATTCGCCCACATCCTTGCCTTTTTCTCCGCTCATTTCATCGATCGGTTTTGGCTCCATTGACCTTGGCAACCCTGCCCGCCGCATACTGCCGAATCAACTTCACGTTTCCGAATCCGTCGAAATATCGCCAATTGCCATTTCGCAACCCACCCTTATACGATCCAATCCACTCTCTCCCTCCAGTTGGCCAAAAGCCAACGTGCTCTCCTGTTGGAATGCCAGCCACAAATGCGCCCTCAAAAACCACCTGGCCGTTTGAATCCATGTGAACCCATCGGCCATCCAACTCACCGTCCACATATCGGCCAATCCGACGGTCATCATTGACGTGCTCTACCCAAGCCCCTTGTTTCTCTCCTCGCTCATACGTTCCCAAGGCCAATGTGTCACCCCCTAATGACCACTCTGTAAACAGGCCGTTTTCCTTTCCCTTACGATAACGCTCATCCCTGTGCTTACTGCCGTCGACATGGTACCAAGTCCAACGGCCGTGCCACAGGCCTGACCGAAACGCCCCCTCTTGTTCCAATCGACCTTCTCGGGTAAAAAACCTCCAGTCTCCATCTCGCAGTCCCTCCACATACGTTCCCTCCGCCCGTACTTCACCTTCTGGCCAGAACTCATTCCACAGCCCGCTTCTCCGACCCAAGCTGTCCAACATTCCCGTTGCTTTCAAAACACCTTCACGAAACACCTTTACCCCCACCAAGTGTCCTGTTTCATCGTAAAACCGATGTGCGCCCATCGCTACATTCTCTCGCCATGGTCCAGAACGAGACACCTGTCCGTTTGAATGAAACGACTTCCTCAAGTCCAATGCTACGGATTCAGGTGCGTCTTCCACGATTTCACCGCGATGCCATGTTTCGGTCCCTTCTAGATCTCCTTGACGCGAAAAGCGTTTGAACACCCCCTCCTTCAAGCCGCGCTCCCATGGCCCTTCCTCTCTAATCCGACCATTGGCCCAAAACGTGAGCCATTTCCCTGTCTTCCTTTGTTGATTGTCATACCGATTGACCTCTTCTACCCAGCGAAGAAAATCCTTGCGATATCCCATTCTTCGAATGATTCTGCCTGGTTCATTGTCTCTGTCCCTTGCGTATTGCAAAGCCACCCCCTCTCTCTCCCCTTTTGACCAAGGGACCATTTCAACAACCACACCTCGTTCATCCAAAATGCGCTCTGGCCCTTCCAAAACATCAGCAGACCAAATCCGAATTCTCCGCCTTACCCCTGTCGTGTCCCAAGTGACTTCATCTCCCTCTTTCTGTCCCCGCTCATACCGAAGGCTCGTCTCCAGTCTTCCTGATTCATCGTAAAACACCCATTCGCCCTCCAATTTTCCACCCCTCCTGTTTCCCTCACTCTTTCGAATGCCTTCTTCATAAAATGACCGCCAATATCCCTCGGGGACGCCATCCACCAACACACCTTCGCTGCTAATCGCACCGCTCTCAAAACGATATTGAACCATCACCGAATCCTGGGCCACGATCATTTCCGAACTGGCAAGCAGCAAGGACAGAAAGCAAAGGATTCGAAAAGAAAACATGGATGCAAGTTGCCACACCTAATCCAACGATGACACCGTCTATTTCATGATTTTCCCATCACTATCATATATACTCTTTTTTTAAAAAAAGATTAGTCATAGTCATAGGTCTGTGGAAACGGAGGATAAAATTGAGGCTCTCGGTTTGGAGGATAACCCCGTACACAGAAAAACAGGAATCATCAACCGGTTTTACACGAAATGAGTTCCTTGTATATCAAAGGATTGAATCTGATTTCAACGGAGTCATCGAAAATGTTGAATAATCCGACAGGGTGCAAATGAGGCAAGAATTCCTTGTGGACAGAGGGTCTTTTACCGTGAAA